>JAOAIJ010000042.1 GCA_026414765.1 Clostridia bacterium
AGTATTTTGAAGGTCTAGCCGCGCGGCAATGAGCGCCGGGGGTTAGGGGTGGAATCCCCTAGAAGATATTTGGGCAAAAAAGCTCGTTACAACTGGATACTTTTCTCCGCCATTTTTGGAACTTTTTTATTGACAACAACACACGTGAATGCCTGGCGTTAGAGGTTGATACGTCACTTACAGGAAAGCGTGTAGTATCCGTGCTCAATAGGTTGGCATTTTTCAGGGGTTATCCTAAAGAAGTCCTTACGGATAACGGGCCAGAGTTTACGAGCATCGCTATGAGTGAATGGGCTTATGACAAGAAAATTAATCATATATTCATCGATCCGGGAAAGCCTATGCAAAATGGCTATATAGAAAGCTTTAATGGCAAGTTAAGAGATGAATGTCTCAATGAACACTGGTTCAAAAATCTTACCGAAGCCAGAGAAATCATTGAGGAATGGAGACTTGAGTATAATCATAATAGGCCTCATAGTGCTCTTGGTTATATTACTCCAAGCGAATATGCAAGGAAATTGGCTACGATATAAAAAAGCGTTTTTTCACATTGGTGATACATACAGGAAAGCAGGTTCTGTGTGAAAAAACTTTCTTTTTCATAGCGTCTAAAAGGTTGAAATCTAAGGCAGGGTATCTGCCGGGCTAACATTCAAACTGGTATACAAAATGGGGTCAGGTCAAAAACAGTACTAAATTTTCACATTCAAATGCGAGAGATTATGAGTATCAGTATATTTTATGGAGACATTTGTAGATACATGAAGCAGTTTTTATAAGTAACCAAACTGAAACTTCCTATAAACTAAAAGAAGTATTAGTAAAGAATAAATCCAATTGATGAAAGAACACTTATTATTGAATTTGAATATTTTACATAGTTGCAGAAAGGGCATTGATATGATAGCTAAGAAGGTAAAACAAATAATTGCTGAAAACTTAGAGATGAAAGAGTCCATTCAAATTATGAATCTAGACCTGAAGTTAATTGATATTGGTGTTAACTCTATTACTTTTATCAAAATAATAGTTGCTATTGAAACTGAATTTGACTTCGAATTTAGTGATGAGGATTTGGATTACAACAAATTCCCTAATATTGATGCTTTAGTTTCTTATGTTAAGAACAAAATAAGTTGAAACTATTTTAAAAATTACAAATAGGCAAACTCATTATGTTGACATAATATTGTTATGGAAAACTGACTAACTTACAAATGGTTTGATCTTTAATATATCTACAGAATATTGGTTATCCTTAGGCTAAATGTTGTATATACTGATGTTGTATATACTGTTGTTTCAAAAATGGGAGTGTAAATAATTTTGTGTATGGGAACCGGATATATAGCTCCTAGAAATTGTTCTAACAGTCGTTGTCTATTATTGTTTTTAACTCATTTGCAATACTTTCTTCTAAATCGGCTATTTTCATTACTACATCAGAAATTCCACTAATTCGAGTAACTTTGTTTTTTATAAAGATCCTTCCGAACATAAGAGTAACGTTATTCCACAAACTGACGCACTTAGTCATTTCCTCCTTCAATTTGTTGAGTTTTTCTATGCCTGAAATCAGATAAAGATAATTCAATACTTTTGAGTAAGTTATACGGCTTAACTGAAATTCATTTAAGAGACGTAATAATGGCGAAGCTTTCATATATTCATATTTCCTAAACTCCCGTTCAATATTGAATTCATTGCTAAGCTCGACAGCAAATTTACGTAATGAACTAAAAGTATCAGCACCATTCTTACTCGTGAATACATTTTCGATTCCCAGATTTGCCACATAACGCCAATCAATATTTTTTTCCCATCTCCTAAAATCTGGAATATAAAGACTTCACTTACATTATCAACAATAACATTTAGTTCTATATTCTTTATATCTAAAGAAAAATAGGGATCCATGCATAATAAGTTATTACTGTTATTGTCTATTCCAATAACTAAGAAAGCATGAGGTATATCATATTTTTGATAAGCGTCACTCCAAGGACAAAAATACCCACTAGTCAACAAACCTATCGGGATACCTAATTCTAATTGTTTGTATAATATATCGTATAAATTATTGATATTATGTGCATTAATCCAAGAAACCTTTACACCATAGAATTTTTCTATTAGTTCCCATATCCTACCCGTCCTGCCGAGTTTCAACTTTTCAGAAAGAGAAACATATTCACTCAGAGAAACACTCTGCTCGAATTCAGCTCCCCATACGTCTGAAAACATAAGTGTATAATCACGATTATACTTTAATAATACAGATGCAACACACATTTCTACACAGTTAAGAGAATTATCCTGAACTGGACATATATTAATTGCCATATAAAGCACCTCTTATCTATAAATGCTATTAAATAGTCTTTATTTTATATTACTAGCCCTGTTGCGCCAGCTTAAAACATAGAAATCAAACGTCATTGTTTTCTTTATACCATTTCGCCTGAGATCTATACATATTTGCATAAATACCATCTTGTTCCATTAATTCCTCATGATTTCCTATAGCATCAATTTTGCCATTATTTACAACTATAATTCTGTCAGCTAATTTTGTAGAACCAAGTCTATGCGTTACAATTATAGTAGTTTTTCCTTTAGATATTTCTGCAAATTTTTTGTATATTCTGGTTTCTTCAACTGGATCAATTGCAGAAGTAGGTTCGTCAAGTACAATCAAATCATGTTCCTTATAAAGCCCACGTGCAAGTGCTATCCTTTGCCATTCACCTCCTGATAAATCTACACCTTCAAATTCTCTTGATAAAACAGTATCAAGTCCATGCGTGAACCTTTTATCAATTTCTACATCAGCTAAAGACATTGATATATTTATTTTATTAGAATCTATTTTATTGTCTAACTTAGAAATTGTTATATTTTCTTTAAGTGTCATTTTATATTTCTGAAATTTTTGTAAAACTCCGGATGTTCTTCTAAATATTTCATCCGATTCAATTTCTGATGTAGGAATCCCATCAATTAGTACTTGACCATCCGTTGGTTTAAGTATTCCTGTAATCAAGCGAACAAGGGTAGTTTTGCCAGCACCATTTTCACCTACGATAGCAATAGTTTCACCTGGAGTGATGTCAAGTGTAATATTATCTAATACTTTTTTGTCTGTATTCGGATATAGAAAAGTTACATTCGAAAGTTTAATGCTTTTGTCAAATTTGGGACACTTCTTTTTATTAGTATTTTCATGAAGATTAAGAAATTGCACATAACTTCTCAATGACCCAATACTACCCATCATCCTTCCAAAATAATTGCTTACAACATCATTCATATATCTAATCATTAGATCGATAGAAGCATATACTGCGGCAAATGTTCCTATTGTTATATTCTTATCTATAAGTGATATAAAAAGTATGTAAGTTACAAATAAATAACCAAGAAGTGTAAATAATCTCATACTCAGCTCGATTACTTCAACACGCTTTGAAGCTTTCCAGGTTTTTTTAATAAAAATATTCAAAGCATCCTGGAACAGCTCTTTCAAAAAACTATAAATTCCTAAAATCCTTGTTTCTTTAAAATATTCCCGGTCGCATATAGTATTTTGATAATATTCCATTTTCCGTTTTATAGGGGTGGTATCATCTATTAATTCGCTAAATATATTTGCTCTTATTACTTGTGTTATCACTAATGGAATGAATATGACAAATATAGAAACAGCTAACAATGGTCTAAGTTTATACAGGTACAATCCTATGACTATGAAATATGGAAGATAAAATGCCAAAATTGAAGATAAAGAATTGTATAACCCATTTGAATCAATAACGCCCTGTTTTGCTTTTGTTATTAAATCTAAAGTATCAGGAGCCTCAAAACTTATGGCCTCAAGTCGACTTACTTTTTTATGTATTCGTCTGTTGAATTCACCAGTAATTCTTAGACCAAGCGGAAACCATGTAAAATTACATATCCCATTTAATATTTCGCCTAGGATTTGTATGCCTCCAGTTGCTAAGGCTAAAATTATAAGATAATTTATACTGCTACTGCCATTAATAACTTGAGTTATTGTGTCAAAAAATATTTGCAATATTATAGTTTTAAAAGCAACACAACATGCCGATAAAATTACTGAAAAAATATCAATACTAATCCACAATGGAGACGCAAAAAATACAGCAGGGATTATGGTACATATTATTTTATAAAATGAAATATTTTTATTCTTCATAAATACCAGCTCCTTTGTTGTTCAAACATATTAAAGTAAATTCCACCGTGATCCATAAGTTCCTTGTATGTACCTTGTTCAATAATTCTACCATTCTCAAGTACAAAAATGTGATCGGCAATTCTTGTTGCACCAAGACGGTGGCTTATAAAAATAGTAAGTACATTCTTGTTTATTTTGTCAAAAAGCTCATAAATTTCGGTTTCTTTCACAGGATCTAAAGAAGCAGTAGGCTCATCTAATATTCGGACAGCTGCTTTATTGACAATGGCACGTGCAAGAGCAAGACGTTGCCATTGTCCACCAGATAAATCAACACCATCTCTATGTATTTTACCCAGTAATGTGTCAATACCATTTGGCATTGAGTTGATAGCATCATCAAGACCAACAATCCCAAGAGATTCTAAAACTGTTTCATTTGAAGTCGTAGTATTAATTTCATTAATATTTCCTATTAAGCAATTTTCTCTGATCGATATGGAATATCTTGCAAAATCTTGATATACTATTGAAAACATTCCTTTAATTTCACTTTCAGTGTACTCTTTTAAGTTTTTTCCATTAATAAATATATTACCAGTATAATTATTATATAAGCCTGTTAGTAGCTTTGTAATAGTAGTTTTTCCTGCACCATTACTACCTACAAAAGAATAGTGCTTGTGCTGCTCCAGCCTAAAAGATATATTTTTTAATACAAAATTATCTGTATTAGGGTATTTAAAGCTTACATCCTGAAATTCAACATGCTTAATTTCCTGATTTGTTGACGGTTTATTTAAAACACCTGGTACTTCATTAAGATTCAAAAACTCATCAAAATCTCTGATAAATTCTCTGCTTGATATAAGTGTATCTATTTGAGTACTTAGCTGCCATGAAAGCTGATTTGACAGTGCAAATATTGTATTTACAAGGGAAATAAACATGCCCACACTTATTTGGCCAGATACAACCGGCTTTAATAAGACTAGAATTACGATAAGACCAGATAAAGCAGAAAATACTCCTCCAATTTTTGATTTAATTAGCCATTTAAATGAGATTCCAACCCTTATTTTATAAAACTTGTTATATAACTCAGTATAGCTGTCATTAATGCTGTCACTGTATTTAAATATAGTCCGTTCGTCTACACTGTCTCTTCCAATTAATATATCGCTTAAGTAATTACATTTTCTTTCAATTTTTGATACTTCACGGTGGGCTTCATAGCTTGCCTTTCCACTTTTAATTGAGATATAAAATAACGGAACACAAAATAGCAAAATCAAAAGTGCCGCCCACCAAACCTCTGATATAATATAGAATACTATACCAGTAAGCCTTATTATTGTTTCAATTATTGACAACACATTTATAAAGCCGTTTAATATCTTCTCCTCAGGGTTATTTTTAACACGTGAGATCAAGTCCCAGGATTTAGAGCTTTCGATGTATTGATACTCTAATTTGGCACATTTCTCAAGAATTTTACTACTAGTATTTTTCTGTATTGATAAGCCCATTTTAATTCTTAATATTTTGTTTATGCTTCCAGTAAGCCACATAAACCCAAGCAAAAACATAAGTAAAAAGATCTGAGTATAAATTTGATTAATAATGAACCCCTTATTTACTGATCCAATCGAAAGATTGATAAAATCAGATGTTACGCCAATTTGAAGAATTGGAACAATTCCAGACGCAATAGTTAAAAGCACATATATAATGCAATATAATGGGGAACTCTTAAATACCAGGTATATCATATGTCTTATTCTACTAAAATTTTTTTTATTATTCACAAACCCACTCTTTTCTATTTCGATTTGAAAACTTAATCCATTATACTTCTATGTTTTCTTATATAATGTAACGCAAAAAAGTATTACTAGGTTGAGTATTGTATGACTGTCCAAAAAAATAAAATTCAAAATTCGAAACATCTAAATCCTGATTATTAGCATTACTATCTTCTATACTGTGAAAATCGCTACCACCGGTAATTATCAAGTTCAATTCATTGGCTATTCTTATAAATTCTCTTACATCAACCAAACTATGGCACTTGTGATAACATTCCAGTCCGGATAGACCAAATTCCTTTAACTCGATTAAGATATCATATAATTCCTGATAGCTGCAGCCTAATCTAGTCGGATGAGCCAAAACAGATAACCCTCCAGCATCATTAATTAATTTGATTCCTTCCCGGGGACTTAATCCAATTTTATTAATACTTAACTGATCTACATTTTCAAAGAAATTCTTAAATATTTCATATCTGTCTTTTGCATATCCTTTTTCAATCATAACATCTGCTATAGTCCTTACATTAATTGTGTTTATCGACAAAAAATCATCAATTGAAATATTATTTATCTTTTTGCGAACTTTTCTAATGAATTTAATTAATTCAGAAAACTCCCATTCTTTTTTAGAATTAATGTATTGACTTAAATCCTTGTTATATATATCAAAACAGTAACCTAACAAATGCATTTCGGTTTTATATTCTATAGAAAGCTCGATCCCGGGGATAACTTCAATACCAATGACTTTCCCTAACTGCACAGCTTCTTCAACACCACTGATTGTATTATGATCAGTAATGGATATTACTGATAGTTGTCTTTCCTTAGCCATGTCAAGGATTTCACCTGGTGATAAGCTACCATCGGAATAATTTGTATGTATATGGAGGTCCCCGTTTATTTTTAACATATAAAAATTTCTCCTTGAATTATTTTAAGAATATCGGCTTAATTAGTTATGCCTTTCTTGCCTCTGTAATTATGGCAGAAATCCTATAGATTCAAGTCTATTAATATCAGAATTAAATTTCTTTATTTTATTAATAATTCTCTTCAAATTTTCAGCATCTTCAGAAGAAGTAATATCATAAACATGTAAAGTTGAATTGTGCTTATAGATATATAATTCTAATAACGATAAATTAAAAGGGTTTAGGGTATTTAATATAGCAGTTTTGTCAATCAGATGCTTTATAAATACGCTATCATTTCTATTTAAAGGGGTCTTTTGAGAGTAATTTTCGTGATTTTTCAGTACTACTCTTGTTCCATTAATGTAAATTATTTTAATATTTTTTCTTAATGCAAAATTCAGGGCTTCTTCAATTCTATTTATAATTGGTTCACCTTTATCATTAAGTGAAGTGTTGCAAATAATTGGAACCCCAGTTTTTTTATAAAAGCTTGAAATAACGTTATACATTATATCATCATTTGTTGAATTAACAGTCTGTACCCTTGCAGTATCATCCATGTGTAAAACTGCGGGTATGAATTCCTTCTTATCACTTTTCACTACAAAATTATTCAACATATATGGCGACAGAAAAGCATCCAAAAACCAATCGTTTAATTTTTCTTCTAATATTATCGGCGCAACCGGTCTCCACCATTCCCTCTGTTTGTAGTGATTTACCAAATCTTTAAAATGCATATCGCAAGGATTTGCCAGTATGCTCCTATGTCCTAATGCACGCGGTCCAACTTCAGCTCTACCATAAAACCAGACAATAGGCGAATTATAAATGTCTTCTGCTACAAAATCTATTCCATCGTATGTGCTCTTAATAAAATCATTATACTGATTTAATATGTTTTCTAGTGAATAACAATCTTCATCTGCATAAAAAGCTGTTTCAAAAGTATAATTTATTCGATCCATTTTATGATAAAAATAATACAATCCCATTCCAATTGCAAGACCACCATCATTAACACATGGACAACATAATTGCTTTTTAAAATTATAATGATGCATTATATTAGTATTGGTCGGGCAGTTCAAAGCATAACCGCCTGACAATGTAATAATAGTATCCTTTGGGTCAAGTTCATATTTTTTTAATATTTCATTAACTAATTTATGGATTTTATTTATGGACATTTCTTGGAGAATTTTCATAACCATGCTTATTTTATTTTCTTTTTCCGAGAAGCGTTCGTCATAATTATCAAATCTTAATCCGTTATCTTCATGTGTGTATGAGAAGATTTGTTCAATAATCTGCATTAATGCCTGAGTACACTTATTCTTATCCTTGCTACCAAGATAGTCAGGCAAATCATTAAATGTGTCTCTAGAGCAAACCTCTGTAGCATATGCCAGAGCCATTAAAGTCCCCTCGGGCATGCCAAAATAATCACTTGCTATCGCCCAATATGGTCCAGGTGATAATATTGGAAATAATTCCATATTACCTTTTACAGAAACTGCACCACAAAAGTGAAATTTATTAGAGGCATCTTTGTCTACAACACTATCCGGCCCACCATCAAATGCTAATGATATAATATTGTTATTGTAAAACTCATTTGAATCAATAAGCATCGATGTAAACAAATGCGATATAGCATGATAAGAGATATGTGAATGTTTCTCCAAACTATGATAATCATTGCATGTATCCAAGAGAGGGGTACCAATGATTCCCTGTAGGTCATCTACTGATATTGAATACTTTCTTAGTAAATCATTAATAAAGTTTATTGCATCATCAGTACTAAAAAAAGATTTGTTATGATGTTTAAATCCTGTAATTCTCTCTAACTCCCAGTGATGAACTAATGCAATATTATTTCCATTCTTCTTAAATAATGATATGTTATGATCATGACGTAATGAAAATTGCATAACATTGAGAAGTGGGTCAATATCTGAATAAACCGATAAGTAATATCCATCTTTTAGCGTATTTGACATAATAGTATCCTCCCTTTTAAAAATCAAAAAATGCGCTAAGAAAGCCTTGATTAATAATCTTAATAATTCCATATGTTTAAATAATTAATTAACATGTAAAGAAATGGCTATTATGCTGAAGATTCACATGACTTTAAAACCTATATTCAAACCCTCTTAGTAAGCTAAATAAGTGACAAAAATAAGAAACTTGATTAAGAAAACCACCATGTTACCATAAGCGGTTTTCAAAAACAAGTTTCCATTTATAATAAAATAAAATTCTTGAAAATTGAACAATTAACTCAATTTATTCTTATAAGCTTTATAATTACATAGCCTCTGGTATATCAATCGCCATGATACCTAATAATATTTTATTTATATTCCCAACTATTTCTGATAAGGTTAACCAAGATTCCTGTTTTTCTATGTCACTATTGCCTAAAATTTTACAATTACTATAAAAGTTATTGTATGCAGAATTCAATTCATATAAATAATCTGCTATTTCAGTTAGTGACTTATTATCAAATGAAGTGTCTAAAATGTCTTGCAATTTAATAATACTTAACATCAAAGATCTTTCAAATTCATTTGTTGGTATTTTAAGTTCTCCTAAACCTATTCCACTTTCCATTGCTTTTCTCAATAATGAGTTTATTCTTACTGTAGAATACAATATATATGATCCTGTTTTTCCTTGAGTTGCTATAAATTTTTCAATATCAAAAATGTAATCAGTAGTTCTGTATGAAAGCGCATCAGCATATTTTATAGTAGCATTTGCCAAAATTTTTGCTACTTTCCGACTATCCTCTATGTATTCATTCTTATTATTCATTTTCATGATATCAAAAATTTCTTTCTCCACAATTTCTGATAAGTCCGATAACTTCATTAATCCACCATCTCGAGTTTTAAATGGTCTACCATCTTTCCCATTCATTGTCCCAAATCCAATAAATCTTAGTTTTAAAGAAGGCGGAGTAATGCCAGCCTTGCTTACTGCTGAAAATACTTGTTTAAAGTGCAATTCCTGCCTATTATCTACCACATACCATATTTCGTCTAAATTAAAATCCTTCACTCTCTGATAGATTGTGGCTACTTCTGTTGCATGATATCCGACTGAATCATTTTGTGTACGCAAAATAAGTGGCGGCAAAGCTACTCCTGATTCTAAGTCTTCTACCTTAACTATTAATGCACCTTCACTCTCTTCCACCAAACCTTTTTCTTCAAAAATATTAATTACTTCCGGTATAATTTCATTTGTATCACTTTCACCTTTCCAAAGCTCAAATGTTACATCAAACTTACCATAAGATTCTTTCAAGTCTTCTATGGAAACTCTAACTAAATGCAGCCATAAAGCATAATACCCTCTATGGCCTTTCATATGCTTATTTTGCAATATTGCTGTTGCTTCCCTAGCTTCTTCTAATCTAACTGGATCATTTTTAGCTTTTATACTTGCTGTAGGATAGATTTCTTCCAAATCGTTAATTGTGACTGGACTTTCGCTAGGATAATCCCCTTGAAATCCTTCATCAAAGTATACTAATTCAGGATTTCTGTGTTTAATTTCGGATATTACTAATCCCATTTGTCTTCCCCAATCACCTAAATGAACATCTCCAATAGCATTATGACCTAATACTCTTGATAGCCTTTTCAAGCCCTCACCAATTATTGCTGATCTCAAATGACCTACATGCAATGGCTTTGCAATATTTGCTCCACCGTAATCGATAAGTATGTTTTTATGTTCATCAGTTTGAATTCTTATTTTAGAATCTTTTGACAATTCCCGAATGTAGTTTGTAATAAATTCATCATTTAATGTAATATTTATAAATCCAGGTCCTGCTACTGATAAGTCTTTAAAAATAGGTTTCTCACGTAAAGCGTCTACAATTTTACCCGCTATTTCCCTTGGATTCTTTCTATTTTCTTTTGCAATAGTAAAAGCTGTATTACATTGAAATTGAGATAAATCCGGCCTATCAGATAAGCTAACTAATTTACCCTCAACTTCATACCCTATCTTTTCAAAAGTATCTTTTAAAAGTTCATTTAAATATTTAGTTACTGACATAAAATTAACTCCTACTCTATTTGAAAATACAAATTAAAAAACAGTATAAATCTACTTGATATTAATATAAATATTCTTATCTGTAAAGTGCTTTTTCATTATCAAATTTATTAATTACCTATTAAACAAGCATTTATTTGCCATATTTATTTTTCAAATCTATAAGTACATATTCAAAAGTAGAGTTTCTAGGTATGTCATAAACCTTCTTATCTCTTATTTGTAAAGCTAAATCATCTAGTTCGACTATTTTAATGAATGCATTCAAAACATCCAAATCAATTGCATTTCCGGTTTCAATATACTTATTCAGTATATTTTCAAATTCATTATCCTCTTTGCAGAAATTAACCTTTATAAAAGCGAAATCCCATTCAAGTACACCGAACCTCGCTGCACCAGAATCAATAAATCCTGAAATACTATACCTTCCATTTATGTTTTCAACTAATATATTTTTGGGATTAATGTCATACCATGTTAAGACTGGTTTTCTTTTAACTTTTTTTAGAATAATTCTTACTGCTTCTTTACCAATATTCATGGCTTTTTCTAAATCTTCAGCATTTAATTCTTCTATCAAAGAATCATTAAATCTTTCTAACTCTCTGTATAAATATTCTTCTAAATTTTGAGTTTCAGGTAACTCTTCATCGCCAAGCCATCCATAACAATTTCCTATGTCTAACGAATGAATTGCGGATAATATTTGAACTAAATCTTCAGCTATTTGGTTTATTATAGAGTTTTCCTTATTATATACTTCACTAATCATCTCTCCATCATAATAATTTATAATAATATAACAATACTTTTCTTTTTCTCCAACTTGTATCACTTTTGGAATAGGCAAATAAGATACTTTACTTTTATTTACTATGTCATATATATATGCTTTTTTTCTAGCTTGAAAACGGCTGTCATCCGTATATATCTGCAGTACACTATTTCCAGCATCACTCATCAACAAATATGATAAGCATCTTAATCCTCCATATAGCTCCTTAATATCTTTGACATTTCTTACACCTATTTCACTTAATATCTTCCATATATCCATTATTTTACCCCTTCTGTATCTAATCTAAAATATATGTTTGTTGAAAAATTACATTTGCTTTATTAAATGTAAGGATTATGACCTTCAATAGATGCAATTTCTTCTGTTCCTTCTATTGCTTTTCTTGTTAAATCATGTATTTCTTGTATTGTTAAGTTTCCTATTTTAAAGTCTGGGTATTTTTCTGGATAGTTTTTACCCATTTTAGAAACAATATGCATGTCTAAATATCCACAGAGATGATCACCTATTATCTCATGCAAAAATTGATTTGGATAGTTCAAATCTAATTCGTTCCATCTTTCGTTTATTATATTGGGATTGTTTAGCAGGAAAGATGCGGATAGCTCTAAATTATGCCATCTGTAATAATCTAGTCTTAGTTCTTTTGATTTCTTTATTGTATTTAATATATTTTCCTTATTATCATCAAAATGCCCGATTAAAAAACTGCCTTCTACTTTAATATCATTTTTCTTTAGTATAGATATAGCCTCTACAATTTTTGCAACAGTAACTCCTTTGTTCATCAATTCTAGAATTTCATCGTTTAAGGTTTCGATTCCTATCTCTATTGAATAACATCCTGCTTTTCTCATCAAAGCCGCTAATTCATTGTTTATTTCAGCTGCTCGTACCAAGGCAGTCCATTTGCATTTTATATTATTTTCTATGATCTCATTACATAATTCATTTATATATGGATATGAAGCTAAACTTGCATCCCAAAAAAAGAAGCTATTAATCTTATAATTATTTATATTATAAATTATTTCTTTCACAATCTCTTTGTAATTTCTATACCTGAATTCGTTTCCCCAAATTAACTTCTCATCACAAAAATTGCATTTATTGTAACGGCAGCTTTTAGAAGCAACTAAATACAGATTGCCGTCATATTTGTCAATAGCATATTTATTCCAAGCTGGATAGGGAAGAGAATCCAAGTTTTTTACCAATCCGGAATTGTATAAAATAGTATTATTATATCTCGCAACTTCATATGTATCTACTTTATTTACAATGTTAAACAAATCATTCTCCGGATCCCCTAGTGATATGTAATTAAAGCAATTCAATTCATCAGATATCTTTTCTATTTGCTTGCTATAATACAAATAGTTTACGAAAGTTCCTCCCAATATAATAATATTACTCTTATCTAAGGTATTGGCAATGTCTATACAACTTTTTAGCAAACCATATTCACAATTTATGTATACATAAGTGTAGTCTTTTTTGATATCATTCAACTCTTTAAAAAAATGTTCTTTTAATTTAGCGAATTCTTCTAACTTTTTAAGTTTGTCTATATCAGGGACTAAAAAATCCATTATGTATGTTTCTATACCATTCTTTTCTAATACCGAACTGCAATACCCTAATTTCATATTTGGCGATTCATACTTGGGATTTTTGCAGAATGGATCTATTAATAGAAATTTGTTTTTCATCTTTCACCTCATGATTTTTATAAGTCTTGTAAAGCTTTAGGAGCCTGAATCATATTATCCTTCTATATCAAAGAATAATTCTATTTATGCTAACATCTTTTCAATTTGATAAATTGCGATAGCTATATAAATGAAGATATTAAATTGTCGCAATATACATTAATGTAATGTAAGTGCAATGTAAAACCTTAATCGTATTGAATATAGATGTAAATAAATTAGAAATCAGCAATTATTCAATCTTTTATTAATGTATCTTATTTTAGGGGCCTAAGGATGTAAAACAGGGATTACCTCATTTTCATGCAAGATGTTTTTTGCCAGATACTTAATAGCTTCACAATTTTTTCTTTTTATTCTATATATACTTCCATTTTCATTCATTGCTTCGCCTATACATCCACCAGCGCAATAATATTTTATTTTGCAGTTCTTACATTCATCCAGGTTATCAACTCTTCTATTTCTTATATAATCAATTTTTTTCTGATCATATTCTATCATTTTAGACTGAGAACTATATTTACCATATATTAAGGATTTAGATTTCCCACCTGAGTAACCCATATCACAACAACTTACATAGCCATCTGTAGTTAAATGTGGCATTGGAATACAAGCCCTGCAAAAAATATTAATCTTTTTATCAAAATTTATTGTGAAAAATGAACCATAATATATATTTTTTTCTTTTGAGTAAGATCTTGCTTCCAAAAATTCTTTTGCGTATTCCATTGGTTCAATTTCTTCTTCATAATATTGTTGATTTTCTACGCTGGCGAATATCAAGTCACTATACAAATACCTTACACCTAATTCCTGCATTTTATCTATAATTTCTCTCTGCCTGTAAAGATTAGCTCTTCCTATCGTTGCTCTTACGCCCAACGTGTCAACTTTATCATTCAAATACCTAATATTTTTTTCTACAATGTGGCTTACTGCTTTGTCATCTTTGCTTCTTCTATAAAAGTCATTAATTTCAGTGGTACCGTCATATGAAACCCATACTATATTAATGTTTTCGCCTATCCACTTTAGTATATCATCATTAAATACACCATTTGTTTGTAGTTCAAAAGTTGCATTCGGATCTATACTTTTGCAATACTCAGTGGTTTCCTTAATTTTTTTAAATTCTATTGTAGGTTCACCATTTCCAAAATATCTAACAAACAACGGGTTACCTTCTTTTACAAAATCATCGACTGCACACTTAATAAATTCAAAATCTATGCTTTTGGAATTCATTTTTCCATCATCACAATAGCAGTATTTGCACCTCAAATTACATTTTTCGGTTAATAATATAGTCAAACATTTTTTTTCACAGTGTGCCATTTTAATTTTCTCCTTAGATTTTATTTCTTTTTACCTTTCCGGTTCCTGTAACAGGCAATTCGTCAACAAATTTCACTTCATTGATAACAACATTTTTAAGGTTTTGCTTTATATAGTCATATAGTTTTGTTTGCTCAACATTTTCCTTCAAAACCACATATAAGTCAAAGTAATCAAATTTAGCTTCATTGCTCCTTTCTTTTTTTACAAATACTCTTTTAATACCTTCAAAATTATACAATATATTTTCAACATCTCTTAAAGACGTTTGCATATTATCGAGAGTCTGTATATCTGATAATCTTCCAGCTATATAATAATAACCATTTTCATCAACTTTCACGACATCGTTGGTATTAAACCAGCCATCTTTTAAAACACTTTTAGTTAAATTATTATTTACATAACCTTTGAAAACCATAGGGCCCTTAACCCAAAGGATTCCCCATTCTCCAACCTTAACGTCATTTTCTTGCAAATTTTTGATTTTGCATTCAACGTTTTCAACTACTCTACCTAAACTACCCAACTTCCTTTCTTTAGCAGAAAAATTGAAGTGCGTTAGGGAAGAAGTCTCTGTTAAACCATAGCCTTCTGTAATTATAGAATTTGTTTTTTCTTCGAATTTTTTTATACACTCAATAGGTAATGAATCACCACCTGAGTCACAAATCCTCAATGATGATATATCGATCTGACCAAAATCCTGTTTAATGATGTCAATATACATATAAGGGGAACCAGGAAAAATTTCAGGTTTATATATTTCATTTATTTTTCTAAATAATTCAATATTCCAACCATTGATTATTAATAGTTTCGCCCCAGATATCATTGCACTTGTCAAACAGGCAAACATAGCATAATTATGCCATAAAGGCAAAACGGTAATAATCTTTGAATTATTGTTAAGACTGTAAATTTTTCTGTATTGTTCCGATACAAAAGAAATGTTCTTGAATGTTAATTCTACTCCCTTCGGAAATTCTCCGCTTGTTCCACTGGTATAAGAGATTACCATAGTATCATCAAGCTTGCTTTCAACAATATCAAAACAGTCTTTATTATTTATGCAATTGCTTAATTCATCTATATTAATTATATGCTCAGTTCTTTTTTTGAATCTCCAATCATTATCTTTTACAGTGAATAGAATTTTTATATTATTTTCTTCAATTATTCTTTCTATTTCCTCGTCACACGCTTTTGGATCTATCCCAACTATAGTAAAGCCATTAAAGATTCCTGATATAAATGCAGCTACAAACTCAATTCTGTTATCGATAAATATTCCAATACGTTTGTCAAATTTTGCTGTTCCAATCTTTTCTCTTATCAAAACGCATTTATTTATGATATCTTTATAAGTCAATTTTCTTTCTTGAGTTAGGTTTTCTTTTCCTATACATGCTTCAATTGCAAATATATTATCTGTATTATTTCTAATAAAACTCCAAAAAACCTCAGAGATATTTTCCATACTATCCCTCCATAACAAATACTTTTTCAAATCTCCAATATACAAGCAGCCACCATAATTCAACATCACTAAAATTATTTATACTATTTAAATATTCAGGTAAAATTATTTCTTTTGCCATTCTACCGCCCGATATCTGCTTCCAATTATCCATACAAATTTCTTTAATTTGATGATTATATACGCTAGGAGGTTCGGGAAACGCATACTTTTTTCTGTCTACTATGCTTTGTGGCAAAAATGACTTCCCGTATGTTCTAGGAATATATTTTTCTCTACCATCTTTTATCTTGATATTCCCTGAAATACTCATCGATAATTCAACAAGCTTATGGCTATCAACGAAAGGGACCCTACTTTCAACACTATGTGCCATGGCAAGCTTGTCCTCTTGTAATAGCAAATTATGCAAAATAGTTCTAATTGCCATGATCGAATAATTGTTCAGTTTATCGTCTTCATCTTTATCTTTTTGATACTTTACTAAATTTCTATTTAAATAATCCCTTAGAGTTTTTTCAATATTATGTTTAATATCTGGCTTCAATTTGTTTCCGAAAATCATATTGGGTATGAAATATTCTTTTAATAAGGTATCGATATTATCGTTTTGATTTATAAATTTAAAAATACCCCAATTAAAAATATAGCCAAGCCAAACTTCATCAGAACCCTGACCGTTAAGCACGACTGTAAATCCATCATTTTTAGCAGCCTTGTAGTTAAAATAAACCGATATATAAACTTTATCAATTAGAATCTCTTCAATATGATAAATTACTTCGTCAATTTGTTTTAACATATAATGTTCATTTGCTATTAAAATGTTATGCTGTTTAAACTTTTCTTTATTTACTAGCTCTAATGCGTGGTTCAAATCCAGATCATTATCGTTGTTATAATGAATGGTATAGGTATTAAGCGGTTCTTGTAAATTATCATTTGCAACTTTGCATAGCAGACTGCTATCTATTCCTCCAGATAAAAAAGCAGCGATAGGAACTTTTGATATAAGCTTTTTCCTTACAGAGTCTTCAAATATATTTGCAAATTGATTAACTGCAACATTTTCGTCATTAATACCATTATCATAGCTTAATTCATAGTAATATTTTTTAACTACACTATCATTATTTATTTCTAAATAGGTTCCAGGTTCTATAGTATATATATCTTTAAAAAATGTAAGTTCAGGATCCATCCATAATTTTGATGCTAATGAAATCATTACAGTTTCGTAGTTATAATCTTTTCTTATGTTACTATTTGCTAAAATACTTTTTATTTCTGAAGCAAAAACTATGCATTCCTCATCTTTATAGAAATGTAAAGGTTTAATTCCAAATCTATCTCTTATCAGATACATTTTTCTTGCTTTTTTATTAAACAAAGCTATAGCAAAACATCCTTCTATCTTTTTTAGAGTTTTTTCTATACCCCAAGATGAAAAGGCTTTAATCAATACTTCTGTGTCCCCATCACTTTTAAAAGTTTTTCCTTTTAATATCAATTCACTTTTAATGTCTGCAAAATTATATATTTCACCATTATATGACATAACAAAATCTTCATTGATATATGGCTGAATTGAATTCTCTGATAAATCCTGAATTTTTAATAGTCTATGTCCAAGCCCAATATTTTTTTCAGTCCAAATATCACCTGCGTCTGGTCCTCTATGTATAATCAATTCCAGCATTTTTTCTATTTCTGATTTTTCTACATGATTACCGTTAAATTTTATTTTACCCACTAACCCACACAATTTTCCATCCCCCTAAAACTTTACAATCATACCGCCATCTACTGGCATGTTTATTCCATTTATATAATTTGATTTATTGGAACATAAAAATTCAATTACATCAACGTATTCGCTAAATGTTCCTCTCCTGTTCAATGGTATTCTTTCTGCCGGATATTTCCAATCATCATAATCTTCTTCATTTGGACTAAAAGTACATGATTCATTTACTTTTGTTGTATATCCTTTCATACCGCTTATATTTACTGAGTTAGCTGTAATTCCAAAAGACCCATACTCAACTGCAATTGATCTGGTCAAAGCATCCAATCCAGCTTTTGTGATAGAGTATTCAGCAGCATTTTTTACAGTTCGCATGCTTAAATCAGAAGAAATATTAATTATCTTCCCAAATCTGTTTTTTATCATATTGGGGAGAATATTTTTACAAATATAATAAGGGGCAAATAAGTTCACCTTCATAATATTTTCAAATTCTTCCTTTATTGTATCAAGCATTGGCTGATCTATATCCAAAGCAGCATTGTTAATTATAATATCAACTTTGCAAAAATCACTTAATAGCTTTTTACATGAAGAACAAATGCTGTCGTAGTAATTCAAATCACATTCATATATACTGACACCGACTTGATTCCCATATATTTTACTTGCTTTGTCTATATCTCTGACTAAAAGTATCAGATCATTATTTGGTAACAACCTGTTTGCTATATTTTGTCCAAGCTTGCCTGTTGCTCCTGTTAATAAAACATTCATTCATAACACCTCAATAAAATTCTTACAGACAATAGTAAAGTCATATTATTCTAAACAAAAAAATCCTTAAAATGTGTCGAGAGCCTGTCAATAGCAGATCCACTTATGTAAATTCCATTTCTATAGAGATTTTTATAAATAAAATGCTTTCTCAGATCAAATGTCCCTAATTTATCCATATAGGGGAAAATAAAATCTTCTCTATATTCACAAAACTTAGAATAGGGAGCAGCAAAGTTAAACCCGAAAGTTTTATTTTTAAACCGATCAACAACATTTTCACATTTACATTCATTAACGATATTTTTAATTCTTGATAGTTTTGGATATTGTATAATTATTTTATATATATCTTTGAAGCCTCTTTCTTTCAGGTAGTCTGTTGCGTATTGCACAGTATTTCCTGTTAAAATATTTTCATCTATTAAAATACATAAAGCGCTCTCTCCTCCCTTAATGGTTTCAACCCAATTTGTAGCTTTTTTAGGTTTGATCATCACATCTCTGAATTTTTTCATGATATTTCCGCTGATTACTTTAATACCATACTCATCAAGTATAATTTCTGTCATAATTGCAAGTTCAATCGAGCCGTAATTTAAACCTAGAGCAAAAACTTCATTCTTATTAATCTTTTCTTTTCCATACTCAGTAATAATCTCTTTAACACTGTAGTCAATACAAATTAAATTCTCTATAATATTATCTGATTCACGATATTTTCTGAAATACAAATATAAATCTTCATTCAAAAGACTTTTCATATTTTCATCTATATATTTAGAAAAGTCTTTTTGAACTTTTAAAAATGAACTGATTATTGAACATACTTTATAAATTCTTATTTTTTCATTTCTAAATAGCAAAGAATATACTTCCGAAAGAACTTCTTTCAATAGTTTATAAGAATCTATTTCACATATGTTTTTATGATTCTTATAAATATATATTGCTTCTTTGTTTTGAGATACGGATAATAGGAAAAACAAATTAATATCAAGACAATTTCTAATGCTGTCATATAAAGATAATATCAATTTAAGGCTTAAAACATTATCTTCTTCAAAATCCAAAGCATACAATTTCTTATCTATATCTTGAAAAAACTCAATAACATTTTCAATTGTATTCTTAATATCTTCTATTGAAACGTCTAAATCTCCCAGAAAACATAAACCAAAATAATAATTGATAGGCCCTCTTAATATTAACTTGTCCTCTAAATTACAGGTGTATTTTCTGTTATAGGATAGACAATCACAATCATAAATCTTGAATATTGGATGGTTACCGCATTTATTTCTCAAGGTAATCAGCTCTTCATCTTTTAAAAAAATTGCACCGGTATTAATTTCATATAAATCATAAATTTCACTTAACTTCTTACGGAAGCGTTTGTTTAGCTTTTTTAAATATTTATTAATTATCATCTTATTCCTAATGGTTAAATTTAATTGAAATTCTGTAAATTTATTCAGTAAAGTATTATTTATCTCAATTTCTCCCATAATAAATTCTCCTAAACGCAAAACACCAAGGCAAGTTTGCGAAGATTAATTTAATAATTCTCAATAGTGATACAATTATTTGGAAATATATTTGACACGTTTAACTTTTCCACTTACAGTCTTTTCAAACTTTTCTATTATGATAATCTCTTTTGGAATTTTGTAATCTTCTAATCTTTCTTTGCAATACTTGAGAACATCTATTATCTCCAATTTTTTATTGTCCTTTGTAACTATATATGCAATTAATTGAGACTCTTCATTCTCAGTTACCAAAGCTTCTAAAATATCCGGGAAAGTGGAAAGCACTCCTTCGATCTCTTCCGGCTGTATATTTTTGCCTGATATTATAATCATATTATCTATTCTTCCTGTTACATATAAATAACCATCTTCATCTAAATATCCCAAGTCACCGGTATGTAGAAGTCCATTCCTTATGGTGTTTTTTGTTAATAAGTCATTCTGATAGTACCCTAACATAACGTTAGGACCTTCAACAATGATTTCGCCTTTTTCATATGATTCTATCTCTTTACCATCTGAATCAAATATTTTTACCTTGACATTGTCAATTGGTCGTCCGCTTGATGCTAATTTATTAAGCAAGTCCTCTCTTTCAATATAAGTAACCCTAGGGGATGCTTCTGTTAACCCATAAGAATAAATTAAATTGGTATTTTTGAATATCTGTATAAGCTTCAATATATCTTGATATGGCATTTTAGAGCCATAAAAATTAATTATGCGCAAATTAGTAAAATCATAATCATTAATTTTTTTGTACTCCATCATTTGTTTTAAAATTGTAGGTACAGCAAAGAATATAGAAATCTTTTCTTGTTCTATGGTTTTTAATATATTGCTGGCAAGTGGCAATTGAACAGTCAAAACCAAACAGCATCCATTAAATAATGCCACTAAAAATTCGCCAACAATACTTGATGCATGACATAAATTCTTGATTAACAAAACTCTTTCATTTGGTTTTAGATTTAAATATTTGCTTATGCTTTCAATATTACTTGTTATATTATCAGCTGTTAACATTACTCCTTTAGGAATATTTGTGGTTCCTGATGTTAGCAATATCAAAATAACATTATATAACTCTTCATATTCAATTGTACTTTTCGTATATAATACTCTATATCCATTTTCATTCACTACTAATTCCATAATTCCCTCATATTCAGAATACTTGATAAAATTCGTATCCGATGTTATTAAGTATTCAATATGAAATTTCTCAATTAATTCCAGTGTTTTTTTTATGCCAGTATTTTCGTATATAGGCACAATTATTCCATCACATAAAATCATGCTTAAAAACAAAACAATGAAATCAAGTGGCTTACTGACTATCAATGCAACTTTGCATCCTTTTCTTATACCACAATTTTTTAGTAATTCTGATATACTTTTTACATATTCATCAAGTTCGTAATATGTAAAACATTTACCATTGCAGACAACTGCATGATTTGATAATTGTTTTTCATTTTTTTTCATTATTAAATCAAATAAATTCATTCTTTTGTCTCCATTTTAAGCCTAATGTGTAAACAATATAGTTATAATCAAGCATAGTTTAAGTTCCAGCCAGTAAATAAAATCCAAAAAACCTTCATCAGCTATTTTAATTTAACTCGTTGTAATCTTATCTTAATTAAAAAACAGGCATATTCGTTAAAATATGTCTCTATCAACCACTGGCAATTGATTTAACTGACAGATAATCTACAATTCGGATTAAATGTAATGCTATAGTTCCCAATTTACGTCCTCATATTTAATAATGCCTCGCATTTTGCCTGAAATCTTATCTGTATAAAACTTTTCAGAACTTATCATTTCAATATTTACTTTTTGAGAAAAACATTTATATATATTTTCTGATACAAAGTCCTTAATAGTTTTATAAATTGCACTATCAACACCTAATAAATAAAAATAAATACTATTATTATCATAAATAATCTGATAATTCTCTAATGGTAATAATACATAATCTGAAAATTCCAAAAAGATATTATCAAAAAAGCTACAATGAATTTCAAAATTTTCTAATATAACTTTCTCAGAAATTCTAAAACCATAAGTTTTAATACTATCTCCATCAATAGATATTAAATCATTCAACTCATATCTTATAAAAGGCATGCTTTTGAGTCGCAAATTTGTAACAACGCAACACCCGTAGTTTTTCATGAATCTGTTATCCTGCTTTTGCTCAAGTATTATATCATCCATTATTTTAAGCTTTCCATCCCTATCACTAAAAGCCATTCCCCAAATTTCATGGCAACTGTAATGAATACATGTTTTGCAATCAAACACCTTCTCAATTAAAAGCTTATAGGCTTCAGGCAAATACTCACTAATAAGTTCAACTACTTTTAATTTCAAATCAATATTATATTTGATCGCAATATTACAAAGAACAAGTGCAATGGATGGTGGACAAATTAACCACTCAATTTTCTTATCTATCATAAGAAGCAGGTCTTCAACGAATTTATATTCATTTGCTTTTCTCATTGGAAAATGTATAATAATATTTTCTTGCTTACCTATAACAGTGTTATCTTTAGAAAAATCTTTGCCATTATAATAATAAAAAGCATATCTTTTTGTTGCATCTACGTTAAAATTACGTCTCTTGCTCCAAAGTAACAAATCCAAACTAATCCATTCACTTTTGGTTTTATAAATATCCAAAGGTATCTTTTCGGTTGTACCATTTGTTTTATCGTGCTTTAAACTATTAACATTAAATCCTTTTGAAATAATTTTATCTTTGTTGCTACGAATTGCTATTCTTTGTAATAAGGGAAGTTCGATAATATCTTTTAAAGGTATATTTACATTGTTATACAACTCATTATAAAATAGATTATTTTGTTTTACGTAACTTACTAATTCATTCAGTTTATCAATATTATACATATTATAATGAAGCACCTTTCTACATAGTACCGTCTGTAACTAACTTAAGTAGCTCTGAAAAAATAATTAGCTTTTCAATAACTAAATCACTATCATTTAACTCAATATCAAATTTATTTTCCAAATTTACTACTAATCTCATAATACTAATCGAATCCAGCATTAAGTCCTCTATAAGATTTGTATTATGATTTATCTGCTCCTCCTTAAAACTTGGTGCAAGCTCAATAATAAGTTCCTTCAAAGCTCTTTCTTTTTCATTCATAAAATTCCTCCCAGATACTTTTTGATTATTTTGCCAAAAGTCAATGATACGTAAATGATTATTTGATACAATTCTTTGAATAATTACTCAGTGATACTGCATTACAGATTACTATAATTCAAGCATATATTTTTTAAATTCAAGCCAGTCGTGTATTCTTTTAATATCAGAGTTAATAAATTTTTTATTATACCAAGTATCCATTAAAAATACATGTGCATTTGTTTTTAAAGCTACATCCAAACAATTTTCAAAACTGTCATCAATAAAAGCAATCGCATTACAAGTCGATACATAATTTGATTTATTAATTGCTTCCAATACAAGACAATCAAAAATAATATCGTTTTTCTTTAACCATTGCTCTGTTAATTTTTTTACAATTCCGGATTCCTGTTCTCGCCGGGCAGATATGATATGAATTAAAAATCCTTTGTAATGAAGCTCTCTTAATATCTTAGCTGCATTATGCTTGCATGCAATGTTTTCTAAGTATTTAGGGTAATAGAGGTCAAAAAAACCAAATGTATCAGCCTTATTCCATTTAAGCATTTCAGCAAAATAGTAGTAGTTTCCACATTCGATTTCATAATCTATAACGCTGTCTCTTCCTAAAATTTCCTTATTATAGGCTAATGCATATTGTAATATAGTATCTGCTGTATTCGAAATAGTATCATCCAAATCACAGCATATTATTTTCCCTATATTCATTTGACAATTTCCTCAGAAATCTCGTGGAGATTTTGAAATAAAGCTCCGATATGCAGCCCGTCTGCCAGTGAGTGGTGAACTTGGACAGATACGTCAATAAGAAATTGATCCCCTTGTGCTTCGTATTTTCCCCAGCAGATACGAGGGATACAGTCTTGAATATCTAGTCTCATGGGATTAACCACAGATGTAATTCTTGCCATAGGTACACAAGTGATATAAATTACATCATCTCTATCTTCATAATTGATGATTAAATCACTTTCAGCCACTTTTTTTGCCTTTTGAAATTCATTAAGAAACGGTAGCATTTCATCAAATTCAACTATGCTTGTATAGCAATAAGAATTATCAGGTTTAAGTGCAGAAAAAGATACTCCAACAGAATTATAAAGAGCTAATTTATCACCCTGTATACGCAGTCTGAATGCATCAATGCTATTAACTGCTTTCATTACAGCCCAAGTAACCATTCCGTAAATTGAGATATGATTTGTTTGAGCATAAAGTACAATCTGAGTAATGTTAACTGGACTACATATAGTTAGATATGGATATGAATATGAAAGAAATCTCTTATATGTTGAGTACCTATACCATTTAGATATATCAATAAATTGTTTTGAGTTTTCGATAAATAATCATCACTTTCTAAAGTAAAATAATTTAAGAAATCCAACTTTATTTAAACTTATTTCCTTCTTTAATAGCACCTGACAATTCAAAAAATGATTTTGTAATTGCATATACATAGCAAATCAGCTTTTTAGATTCCTACATCGCAATTCCGTATCTTACAAACAATCTCCAAAGCAACACTAACCTGCCTTAAATCACCAAACCACATTAGTTCGATTTCGGCACGCCTTTTATGCCTGTTAATCTTCCTTATTATGCTCTCCCTACCCTGCAGCGGTCCCGTAGTGACAAACACCTTATCTCCTACTATAAAACCTTTCGAATTTTCTACAATATATTCATCATTACAAAAGCCAACAAGAATCGCTTTTCATCTTCACTTAGCTTCACATAATTATATTTCCATCTCCAAGTAAATAGAAAATACACTTAGAAAACCTTGCATACTTATATGCAAGGTCTACAAAAATTCTTTCATTTAAAATTGAATCAGTAAAAATATAACCGGGAAACATTGGTCTTAGTTCTTTGCGAATAGATTATGAATTCTTAATCACTATCTCAACCTGGGGAAGAAACGCTACTGACTTTTCCTTATCAAACAACTAATTTAAAAACTCACAGGCATTATGTTCTTTTCCTGTTTGCACATGAAATACAAACCATTTGCTCATCTCAAAAAAATCTCCTTCTTAAGATACAGCTTCGCCCTTTCGTTTATTGTATATAATAAACTACAAGGTCTTTACTGTATTATCCTTACCGCCAGCTAACGAGCATTGCTACGATTATTGTACGATAAGTGCTTTTAAGAAGTTTAAAAACACACATTAAGCCGACTTCTACATTTTTGCTTAAAACCAACTGCTAAGTAGTTAGCGATAAATCTCGACAGAAATCGACACAATTATTGCCACATTAATACCCAATTTCCTTAATTGGTAATTATTTCTTTGATTAGTTTAGCAGAAAATATATCATAAAACAATATTTTTTTTGGATATATTTTCTTTTTTCTTTTTTTAAAATGCCCACAACCCTTATGTAGCATTCGTATTAAGTACTTTTTATTTTTTAGTATTTACTCATGCCATTTCGCAATAATATGATTTAATTCGACATAGTGCAGAAAACCGACTAATCACTTAAGCCGCTAAAAAGTATGCACACCCTTATGCCATAAATTTCAGGCAGGTGTGCATTTCTTGAATTATTTACCAAACATCATAATGGTAGCAAGCCTATTATTAACTTCATTTTTGCCCCCCAAACGCCAAAAAGCCCTCATATGAGGGCTTTCCGATTGTATCAAAATCATAGTTTTCATTTGGTTGCGGGAGCAGGATTTGAACCTACGACCTTCGGGTTATGAGCCCGACGAGCTACCGGACTGCTCCATCCCGCGATATTTAAATGTTCTTATATAATAATACACTTTTACATCATAAAAGTAAATGTAAAATTAATACATCAACTGATAAATATTTCTTGTTTTTTTTCTAATTATGATATAATATATGAGTTAGGCTATTATATAACACTATGGGTTGATAAATTTTTGAACATAACTCTCTTTATTTTTTTGGAGTGGGAAGTCAAGAATCAGTTAAATCCAAATAAATTAAGGAGGTATATATATGGCAGATAAAACATTAACATGCAAAGATTGCAACAGCGAATTTATTTTTACAGAAGGCGAGCAGGCTTTCTACAAAGAAAAGGGATTCGAAAACGAACCGCAGAGATGCCCTGACTGTAGAGCAGCAAAAAAGCAGCAGCGCAGAAATAACAGCTATAACAACAATAAGAGTTTTGGCAACAGGTGGTAAAAAAATTAGAGTTTCGCTTAAAAAAGCGGAACTCTTTTTATATTAACCAACATATTCAAACAATAAAAATGAATTCACTTGCTGGGCAATAGGCTTACACATTTGATACTATCCGCCTTTCCTTGCTATTATCACACCAAACCCATAAACTCTTCCTTTAAGGCCTCATCCAAATTCTTTACTTTTATTGTTTTCCCAAAGGTATTGCTTTGTATTGATACCTCAAAATTGAATATCTTCCTTTTACGCTGAAAGATATTTGTTCTCTCCGATGTAGATTGTATATCCCTTACTTTAATTATTGATGTAGTTTTTTCGAAAGCCTTGCTGCTCATACAAAGCAAATTCATGGCAATACCGGCTGCCGAATTTTTGTATTCAAGAATACCTCTGAACAAAAACACCAGTACTATTATCATACTTAAATATCCGTACTCAAACAGAATACTCAAAATTGCAAATAATAAAAACGGTACTGCAAGCGATGATATAATGAATCTTCCAAGAGTCCTCTTCGGCACTTTTATAAGCTTTCCCTCAAATACAAATTCCGGCAGCAGATTTTTCATAATATCTATTTGCTTTATCTGGCCTGTTATAGGATATAATATGGCTTCTTCACCCTTTTCATTTCCATATCCTATACTTTCAACATATATTGCTTTCAAACCGCAAAACTGCCTTAACAGATTCTGTTTTATATACACTGCCTTTATCTTGCTTATAGGCAATATATAGTTTTTCTTCTCAAGAAGCCCGTAATTTATTATTATATTCTTCCCTGCCCTTTCAGCAGAAAAACCGTAATACTTAATAAATGTACCTAATACAGAAAATGTAAAGGAAAACATCAAAAATATTAAAATTATTGCCGAAATCGTCAGGGTTAAAGTTGAAACCGACATAGTATTGAATTCTATCCCACCAAATAAGTTTTCCAGTTTTCTTATATTCTCATCAAGAAAAGTGGATAATATATCATCAAAAAAAGTATATATTGACCCAATAAAAGCTATACCTGCAAATACTGCATTTGAAGTAATGCCTGTTTTTATCAATTCAATATTGGAGACAGTATAGATCTTTTGTTTTTCTTTAGTGATACTGTCTGCCACATATTCAGTAACAAAGTTTGCTTCCGTACTGTTTTGTGTCAGTCTTAGAATCTGCTCTCTTAGGAGTTCAGCTTCAGCTTTACCTACGGTAATTGATACCTCTGAAATTCCTATACTGCTGTTTCCTGTATCAACTTTCAGTGATGCGATGTGTAATACTCTCTGTTTTATGTTCTGGGATATATTTATGGTCTGTATTTTGCTCAAAGGTATTTCCCTGCTTTTCACAACAAAAACACCTTCTCTTATAACCAAAAATCTCTCACTAATGAAGTACACATTCTTAAACCATTTAGCAACAAAATAAATAATAACGGCAACAATTATTGTGCCAAAGATAGCCAGCATGGCTCCCGGACTTAGAAAGTCAGACTCCCTATTCTTATAGCGTCCTAAAATAATTATGAGCCATGGGACAAAAACTTTTATTATACTGGAGAGAATACTGTCAATAACCGAAAGAAAGTTGTTTCTTCTATAGTTTTCCATCCTCTTCGTCCTTCATTATACGCTTATTTATACTGCTTACTATTTCCTGTGCTTCTGAGTATAATACTGCTTCAATTTCATGAGACTGTCCTGCCGTAAAAATCGCTATATTTGCCAGCGAAAATTTTTTCTGTAAAGGCCCTTGTTTTATATCCATATGCTGAATCCTTGAAACAGGAATCAGGGTCCTCTTCCTGAATACTATTCCGTGAATGAAATCAATATGCTTTTCTGAGATTCTGTAGGCCCACTGCCTGTACTCGAAAAACGGATGCACTACAGTAATGTAAATACTTATAGCCACGCCGGGAATAAGGACAAGATAGCTTGTGAATTTGCCTATAACATAACATACGCTCATAATTATTATTGAAGCAATAACTCCATTAATAACCCACAGCTTTTTTGCTGATGGGTGGATTTTTGTATAATTCTCCTCCATTTAAAGGCCTCCTGATAGCAAATATATTAGATCTGCAAATTTTTTCCACATGAGATACTAATCAAACGCATCGTACCGCCAGTACAACAGGCTAGTTTACATTATATGCTAAAGGCTCACTATCACAGACAAATTCAGACATTTTACCTTCAAACACACGCACTATACCCGGTATACTGCAAAATTCCTCAGGAATAATCAGAGATAAATCCTTGCTGAATTCATATATCCCGCTTTCCTGCAAAAGCATAGCAGTAAATTCCGAACAGGTATATCTGTTTCGCATCTTTATAGGTTTTTTTATTACTATGCCGAAAAATGCAGCTAAATTATACTTATATATTTCACTGTTTTGAATAAATCCGTCCAAGCGGGTATTAAGCTTATCATAATCAGCATCCTCAATCTCCAATGAAAATATAAGGCACCTCACATTCTTAAAATGCCTGTAAAATCCTTTGTTCAGCTGTTCTCTTATAAAGCCGCCTACAAGTGGAAAATAAAGCAATTTTCTGCCAAAAGTATAAAACGATTTCATGCTATCGATACTGATAGCTATATGATTGTACTTTGATCCTGTATATAGCCTGATACCCCTCATAATAAGGGAATCAACCTGAGTCAGAAGCAGATATATCTTCTTCATTGGTTAACCTCACCTGTTGAATTCTTTATCAATAATATAACATATTACACTATGAATATTAAGTAAAAATATGCCTTACTACAGAAAATGCATACGATTTTTGTATAAAGGCACAATAATTATTAACCGTATATTTGCAAAGGAGTTACTGTTTTGGATACAATAAAGCAAATCATCTGCCCCTTATGTAACAATACCAGCTTTGTAGTAAGGTATGAAGCAACATATGTTTATTCGTATTATATAGATTCAGATGCACCCGGGATAAAAAACAGCCATGAATTCCTTCCCTTCATGTTTGATAACCGTGAGCAAAAGGATTCCAGACAATACATTGAATGCATCTCGTGTAAAGCCATATATCCGTGTTACTTCAACGAATGGAATTCCGGAATAGGTCAGGTAGACCTGCAAAAGGCAATAAGCCCAAGTAATGCAGTCCATCCCGGCTTAAACACCCAAGCTCACTGATGACAAATAAATCACATATTTTTGCATACATCCTCAAATAACGTTTTACTTAAATATTAATCAAAAATATATTAATTAAGGAACATGTATTATTTTCACGAGAAGTAAGTTAGTTTTTATTGCTTTATGTCGCATTTTGTATTATATTAATAATAACTAGCAATTAGATGATAAAAATGTAATATTTTAGCATTCCAAACAATAAGATCAACAATAATTATTTTAAATCGGGGTCAATCATGGATATAGCTACACTTGTAGGAATTATCTTCGGAGTTGTTTGTACAATAATTTCCATTCTTCTTGGAGGAAGCCTCCTTGCATTCTTTGATATTCCATCTATTTTTATAGTTCTTGGTGGCGGTATAGCTTCTACGCTTATCAGTTATAGAGTAGGCGAAATAGCAAAAGTCATGAAAGTGGTAGCAAATGCCTTTCAAAAAAAAGATAATTCTCCGGAACCAATAATAACACTTATAGTTGAGCTTGCAAACAAGTCAAGGCGTGAAGGTCTGCTTGCTCTGGAAGCTGATTTGGAAAGAATTGACGATGACTTTATCAAGCAATCCATTCAGCTGGTAGTTGACGGTATTGAGGCTGACCTGGTAAGAGAATATATGGAACTGGAAATTGAAAACATGCGTGCGCGCCATGCCAAAGGCCAATCCCTGTTTAAAACCATGGGAACTCTTTTTCCGGCTTGGGGTATGATAGGTACTCTGATAGGCCTTATAAATCTGTTAAAAGCTCTTGACGATCCCTCAAAAATAGGACCTGCAATGGCCGTTGCACTTATTACAACCTTCTACGGCAGTGTGCTGGCAAACTTTGTTTGCAATCCGATTGCAGGTAAACTCAAACTTAAGAGTGATGAAGAGGTTAAGCAGCGAGAGATGATTATAGAAGGAATTATGTCAATTCAAGCAGGCGAAAATCCAAAAATAATCGAATCAAAGCTAAAGCTGTTTTTGGCCCCTGATAGAAGAAAAATCTACTCATCAAGTATTGAAGCTCCCAGCAATAACCAGGTCGCAAGTAATTAATCCAAGTAACCAGACAGGAGTGATGTCATGAGAAAAAGAAATCGTACTGAAGAGGAAGTTTCTGAAGGCGCTCCGGAATGGATAGTTACGTATAGCGATTTGGTTACACTCCTTCTCACATTTTTCATTTTGCTTTTTTCAATGGCTACACTTGACAAACAGAAATTTGAAGAAATAGCTAATTCCCTCCGTTCAAGCTTTTTAAAAGTCAGCAACGGTGAAAGGTTTGATTATAATAAAGGGAAAAGCGTCATAGGTATTACACCATATGATAATGCAAAAACTGCTGGAGAGCAAGGTGAAGAGCAAAAGAAAAAGGAAGGCCCAGAGAAAGATAACGAAAAAAAGAATGAAGAAAACGCACATGCGCTTCAAAGTGTAAAAATAGAAATAGAAGAAGCCATTTCTGAACTTGGACTTCGTGATCATGTTAAAATTCTGGAGGACAAGGATCAGATCATACTAAGGCTGGATTCGGTTATCCTTTTCAACTCAGGAAGTGCCGAAATAAAACCATCCGGCAAAGATATCCTTAAAAAAATGGGGATAATGTTCCAGAAGTTGAATAATGAAATACTTGTACAAGGGCATACGGACAATTTACCCATAAATACGCCCCTATTCCCTTCAAACTGGGAATTATCTACCAAAAGGGCCACAAATGTTGTGCTTTACCTGATTGATGCTTGTTCACTAAAGCCTTCCAGCCTGACAGCGACAGGAAATGGTGAATTTAAGCCTATAGCTCCTAATGACAGCGAACAAAACAGACAAAAGAACAGAAGAATCGATATAGTAATTAGCAAATAACAGTAATTTCCTGTTCGCTGCATGACTCAGGCTATGCCTTACGATTTATAACCACGATAGTGCCAAGCCAAAAGACGTGAATTGCCGCAGCAGCTGATATGGATAGTACTCCGGGATTGTATACGATTTTTGATATCCAATAAAATGGTAACAATCCTGCAATCATACTTATCCACTTTATGCCCAGTAGGTCTGCCAGACAAAATACGAAAGATGCACTTAGCGCTTTAGAGTAAGTGAGTCCTTTGACCTTATCATCTGCCACGTTGAAAAGCAGCAAGCTTATGATAATTCCCTCCACCCCTGACAGGATTGATATGAAAATAAGAGCAGGAAGACTTATATAGTATACATCAAGAACAAAATATCCGATAAATGTATATATAACCCCTCCGGCAAAAGGTATAGCAAGTCTGTTTGCAATATACCCCTTATATCCTACAGGTGTTACAGACATTAATTCATAGATCTTCTCATCCCGGTCGTCAATCATTAAGAACCCGGCAACAGTTCCCAGCATTCCGGGTGACATTAAAAAAACAAATGTAAGTATATATCCGTAGTATCTAAAAAAATCAAACCCTGTATACTCGGAAATCAAAGGCATAATAAAGGCAATGAAAAGTTTGAATACGGTAAATATGAACAATGGTATAAGCATAAAGAGAATCATTACAGGTTCACGCAAAATTTGCTTAAAATCGGCCTTCATATGCACTAAGTTGATCATTATGTTCAACCTCCGTATACTATTTTTTCACTGAATATTTTTCCCACCAGAAAAAACATGAATATATCAAACATAATCAGGTAAAAAATCTGAGCCAGTGCACTAGCAGCCTCAACTCCGTTAAAAGCTCCATATACGATATTTAACCCAGCCATACTAGGAAAAACGCTAAAGACCCACGAGTATTCAAAGCCAAGAAGTGAAAAGCACGGTAATACTATAAACAACATATACGGAACGGATTTTAGAAGATATTGGTTTATATTCCTGCACCCTGCTGCAACAATAAACCCATAAAGTGTAAAGAAAACAGAAGAAAGCAGTACTCCTGCAATCAGCAAAAAATAATTTACACTTCCCTTATATACCATTGCCGTAAGGGCAAATCCGGCGATTATAGCAAGGGTTGAAAGTGAGATAACCTTTGCAGCAAGATACTCCATTGATCTAAGAGGAGTAACAACAACATAATCTAAAACTCCTTGTACTTTTTCCAGCATAACTATACCACCTATAAAGAAAAAGCCTACTATAGTAGGGTCACTAAATACTACTATCGGTACAACTATTTTGTGAAACTTATCAGGTATTTGGCCTAATACTATCATATATACCAAAGTCAGAAATACATAAACAGCATAAAAACCTTGCTTAATCTGAAACCTTACATCCGCCTCTACGGCGCTTAACACTCTCATACTTACCTCCTTGTAACCGGTATCCTGACTTACATCAGTTCCCTTCCTGTCATTCTGATAAAAATATCCTCCAAAGTAGCTTCCTGACTATGAATGGTTTTTATTTCACAAGACTTTAACAACTCAAAAAAACTGCTGTTTTCCTTCAGTCCGTTCAGATCAAACTCCGACGCTTTGCAGCCTTCAGTATCATAATACTCGACCTTTACTCTTTTTTTTCCCTGCTTAACCATTAATTCCTTAGGGTTGTCGATTATAGGTATTTTACCATCTACAATAAATGCTATCCTGTCACACAACTGTTCAGCAACAGTCATATTATGTGTTGTCAGGAAGATCGTTTTCCCTCTGCCCTTTAAATCAAGAATAATATCTTTAATAATTTTCGCATTTACAGGATCAAGGCCTGATGTAGGCTCATCCAAAAACAAAAGCTCTGGATCATGCATAATAGCACGAATGAAATTCAGCCTCATCTTCATGCCTTTTGAAAAACCTTCAACTTTCTTATCTCTGTCAGGAAGTAAACCGACCCTATCCAGAAGACTATCAATATCACTCGTCCCGTTTTCATAGTAAGCCCCAATTAGCTTAAGATTTTCTGCTGCAGTAAGCTTTTGATACAGGTTGGGAAAATCAAAAGCAACTCCTATTTGTTCAAAAAAATCTTTTCCCCATTTTCTTCTTTCCTTACCCAGCACTTCTACACTTCCGGAATATCCTCTCAATAATCCGATTATAATCCTTTGTGTAGTAGTTTTGCCTGCACCGCTGGGTCCTAAAAAGCCGAATACTTCTCCCTTGCTTATTTCAAAATCTATACCCTTGACTGCTTTTGTACCGGTTTTGGGATATGAAAACTCAAGCTTTCTGATTTTTAGCATATATACCACCTCATAAAATATCACATGTTCTTTTTTACTTGAAAAAAATTTTCCTTGCCCTTCCATTCTACTGATCAAATACTATTTCCAGTTTCCCAGCAGGCCCATTACACCGATGAAATGAAGGAGCATATATTCAGCCAACAGTTCTTTTCTGGTTTGTTCATCCTTACACCTCTTTAATACTGCAACAACTCCATTTAGAATCTGCTCAGCAATGATTTCTCCCAAAGCTTCTCCTGTATTTATAGATGTATTAACGTTCATGTGCTCAGCAAAATGATCTTTTAGCAGATCGATCATTTTCATTCGGGTGTTTTCATATCTTGTTCCCTTACTGCTTTCTATAAGCAAAACAAATCTGTCAGAAAAAGACGGCATTACACTGTTTAGTAGTTGCTGAAGCACCTTTCGCCATTCCGACACATCCGAAATCTGCCAGAGATAGTCCGGTCTTTCCACTTTATCATGGTTCTCAATAAAATATATAAATTTTTTATACTCACTATCAACTAAAGCACCAAACAAATCTTCCTTGTTTCTAAAGTAATTATAGAAATTCCCGATCGTAGTCCCTGCCAATTTAACAATTTTTCTGACAGAGGCATTTGCAAACCCCTTATCGATAAACTCTTTCTCAGCTTCACACAGTATAGCGTTCCTGACTTCATCCTTTTTTATCTGAACAATAAAAATCACCCGCCCTTTTTTATGATAGCAAGTTTTTTACAATATGTCAAATAAACAGCCATAAGGATATACTCCTTATGGCTGTTTGATAATTTTATTCTACTATTTCAGTTCCCTTCTTATCCATCAAAGCTGTCAGCGAAGTTGCCAAACCTGCTATTCCTTGGATCTCCGACGGGATAATAATCTTTGTCGCCTTACCGTCTGCAACCTTCTCCAATGCTTCCAGACTCTTGATTGTAATGACGGCTTTGTTTGGATTGGCTTCATTTAGCATTCTGAGTCCTTCAGCTGTAGCCTTTTGAACTTTGAGAATAGCTTCAGCCTCACCCTCCGCAGATCTGATAGCAGCTTCCTTCTGAGCCTCTGCTTTTAAAATCGCAGCCTGTTTCTCAGCTTCTGCATCCAATATTGCTGATTCCTTCCTACCCTCTGCAACAAGAATAGCGGATTTCTTTTCCCCTTCAGCCCGGAGAATGGATTCCCTACGTTCTCTTTCCGCTTTCATCTGCTTTTCCATTGCATCCTGAATTTCCTTTGGCGGTATTATGTTTTTCAGCTCCACTCTGTTGATTTTTATACCCCACGGATCTGTAGCATCATCCAGAATTGCTCTCATTTTTGTGTTTACTGTATCGCGGGACGTAAGCGTTTCATCCAGCTCCAAATCACCAATAATGTTCCTTAAAGTTGTTGCTGTAAGGTTTTCTATAGCAGACATAGGATTTTCAACACCATAAACATACATCTTCGGATCAGTTATCTGAAAATATACAACCGTATCAATCTGCATAGTAACATTATCCTTAGTAATAACAGGCTGTGGAGGAAAATCAACCACCTGTTCCTTTAACGAAACAGCCTTTGCTATCCTGTCTATCAAAGGTATTTTCACATGCAGGCCTACACTCCATGTAGTCAAATACGCCCCAAGCCTTTCTACTACATAGGCATGCGCTTGCGGTACAACCCTTACGTTAGCTGCAATAAGAAATAGTGCAACTATAGCTAGTATAATTATAATCCACATTTTGTTACCCCCTCGTTCTTTCAGTTTTTATACACTGACTTTTTTTACTATAAGCTTGACACCGGAAATATCCAGTACTTCAACTACTTCATTTGCAGGAATATTATCATTATCAGAAGATCTGGCAGACCATACCAGCCCGGATATCTTTACCTGGCCGTAACCGTTTATGTTATCGATGGTTTCAGTTACTACACCTTTTTTTCCTATCAATCTGTCCGCATTTGTTTTCTCTGTCTTGAGTTTCAGGTACTTTACCACAATCGGTCTTGTATAGTATAGAAGTATACCTGATGAAATAATAAATATTATTACCTGCCAAACAAATGAAAGTCCTATCAAAGACCCGATCATGGCAAATAGTGCTCCTATTGAAAACCAGAGCGTAACGATCCCCAGAGTAAATGCCTCAATAATTGCCAGCACTACAGCGATAACCAACCATAAAGCAGAATGTGGAATCCCTTCAGGCATAATTATCCTCCCCCTTCAATACAGCAATCATAAGTAACTGCAAAACCTTTACTACGACTTTATCAAGTTTATAAACTCACTACTAAATTATACACAAAACATTGCATTTCCTTCAATGGCTAATACTATATTTTTTGGGTAACAAACATCTTATTATATCTGCACTGCAGTAAATGACAGTATGAAAACAGGTTTAAACCAGCTATGCTATATAGAAATATATAAAATGCCTTAACTAATGGTTAATTTCATATACTGATAAAGCATCGCTGAATGACATCTCTTGAGGAAAAGTAGTCAAGCATCCTCCCAAAACATAAATTTTATTCAGTATACTCACAGTTCCCATACCCCATTTCAGCTCGTCAAGCTTTCCAATAATCCCCTGATAATTACTATTAGGGTCATACAATTCTATTGAATCAAGAATTTTTTCCACTTTAAAGCTGCTCTTTTCACTTGCCCAGCCTCCAAAAATATATATTTGATTATCACATACTGCACACCCAAAATCATGCCTATTCTCAAGCAATTTTGATTTTGTATGCCAAACGTCAGCAAAATAATCATACTCATCAATTATTCCATTTCCACTAATAGTGTAAACTTTATTATCTATTACAGAAGCACTCAAACACATATCCATTTGCGGCCAATCTGCTTTTTTACTCCACTTTCCATTTCCAGGGTTATACTCATATACCTCATTTGTAAAACATCCTTTGGAATATCCGCCGATAATCAGAATACTGTTGTTAATTGCTGTTACACCAAAAGAATTAATAGGAGAGGGCATCTCTGACTTCACTATCCACGTATTTGTACGAGGATTGTATTCTTCTATACTGCCTGATTGCACATCATTATTCTTTATGTTTCCTCCAACCACATAAATTTTTGCATTTAAGGAAACTAAAGAAAATGTATTCTTTACATAGGGAAGATTTGCTTTCTTACACCAGTATCCCGCAGCAGGGTTGTACATATATAATTCATTAGGCATATCAAACCCGCATGAATATGCGCCATTAAGTGTATATATCCTGTTATTTAGCGCAACAGCTTGAAGCTCCATAGCTCTTGGCAGTTTATCTAAACTGATTAGATTTAAACCGTAATACATTCATAAATCCCCCTTTCCTGCTTATAGTACAGGATTTATTCAGGAATTCACAGACTGTATTTTTACCATTTTTTATGCTATAATATATATAAGAAAAATATCACATATGGAACCGAAAACAAAAAACCATATTATTTATAGTGAGAAATTGCTCTTTTAAAATCAGCTATTAAGTCGTCTATGTCTTCCAACCCGACGGATACCCTTATCAAGCTATCAGTAATGCCTAACCTTTCCCTTTCTTCACGCGGCATGGCTGCATGCGACATTCTTACAGGATAGGAAACTATGGTTTCGACACCCCCAAGACTCACAGCCACAGCTGCCAATCCGACATTTCTCATAAAGGCCTTTGCAGTATCCACTTCTTTAGTCTTAAATGACAACACCGCACCTGCACCTTCGGCTTGTGAAAAGTGTATATCTCTCCCTTGGTGGCTGTCCAGCCCCGGATAAAATACTTTGCTTACCTCCGGCTGTTTTTCCAGCCACTGTGCCAGTTTAAAAGCATTTTGCTGCTGGTATTCCATTCGCACTTTCAATGTTTTGATGCCTCTCAATAACAACCAGGAATCCTGTGGCCCTAAAACAGCACCAAACCCATTCTGTATGGAGTAAACCTTTTGTGAAAGATCTTCACCCTTTACAACTACAAGCCCGCCTACAACATCACTATGACCACCCAGAAACTTGGTCGCGCTGTGGATTACTATATCTGCTCCCAGCTCTATCGGCCTTTGAAGGTATGGGGACATAAAAGTATTATCAACAATAACCAATAGCCCCTTTTCCTTTGCCAGTTTGATGGTACCTTTCAAATCTGTTATTTTTAGCAAAGGATTAGAAGGTGTTTCCAGAAAAACAGCCTTGGTATTCTTCTTAATATAGCTTTCGATCTGATTGAGGTCACCCGAATCCACAAAAGTACTATCTATTGAAAATCTGTTAAATATCTTTGTTGCAGCCCTGAAAGTTCCTCCATAGACATCTTCACATAATATTATGTGATCACCTGCAGAAAATGTAGAGAGAATTGACGAAGTTGCAGCCATTCCAGAAGCAAAGGCAAAACCCCTGTCACCATCTTCAAGCTTTGCTATCGTATCCTCCAATGCTTTTCTTGTGGGGTTTCCCGATCGCGAGTAATCGTACTCCTGAGGCGTATCCACATCCTCCTGGTGATACGTTGATGCCTGATAAATCGGTATGCTTAAAGCCCCTGTATGTTTATCTATCTCATTGCCATTATGGATTAATCTTGTACCAAACTTCATAATACCATCCTCCTCACGCTAATGCTTGTTCCAGATCATTTATCAAATCTCCGGTATCTTCTATTCCTACCGATAGCCTCAGCAGCTTTTCATCTACCCCGAGTCTTTCTCTCAACTCTTTAGGTATTGCAGAGTGTGTCTGGAGAATAGGATAAGTAATCAGACTTTCAACGCCTCCAAGGCTTTCTGCATATGAGATTACTCTGACCTTTTCCAAAACCCGGCTTATTGTTTCATAATCTTTTACCGTAAAAGAAATCATTGCACCGAAGCCTGAAGACTGTTTTTTAGAAATCTCATATCCCTCATGATCAGTCAAACCTACATAGTGTACTCTTTCAACCGACTTATTTAAGTTCAGCCATTTTGCTATTTCACAAGCATTCTTCTGTTGCTTGTTCAGCCTTACTGCCAGAGTTTTAATTCCCCTCAGTATCAACCAACTGTCAAAAGGTGCCAGCACAGCTCCTACCGACTTTTGTACCAGTTTTATCCTTTCAGCATTTTCATCATCCTTGACTACAATAAAACCCGCAAGAGTATCATTATGTCCTCCCAGATATTTAGTCCCGCTATGTATTACATAATCAGCACCCATATCCATAGGCTTCTGGAAATACGGTGTCAGGAAGGTATTATCAACTATAGTGATCATCTTATGTGATTTTGCGATTTCTACTGCAAACTGAATATCAGTAACCTTCATCATAGGATTTGAGGGCGTTTCTATAAAAATACCCCTTGAATTAGCCTTTACCGCATTCTTCAAATTCTCCTTCACACTTGTATCAATATAAGAGAATTCAAGACCATGTTTTTTACATATCTCCTCGAATAATCTGTAAGTCCCTCCATAGAGGTCATCAGAAACTATGATATGATCTCCTGGAGAAAAAATTTCAAGCAAGGCAGAAATAGCAGCCATACCACTAGAGAAAGCAAAACCCGCTTTTCCATTTTCCAGTACAGCAAGAGTGTTTTCCAGCTCCTCCCTCGTAGGGTTCTGAAGTCTTGAATAATCATAACCCGTAGTCTGGTTTAGACCTGGGTGTCTAAAAGTAGCACTCTGATAAATAGGATAACTGATTGCTCCTGTATACGGATCAAAACCTTTATCCCCATGAACAAGCCTGGTTTCTATATTAAGAGAGCTTTTTCCCATGTATTTATACCTCCTATACCCTGATTTTAACGCTTTGTGCTAATAATAAAATTTATAACTACTCTTTAAAAGGCAAAAACTTTTTTGTATTACAGGAAATAAATTATCTTGGTATAATGCCATAACTATAAGTAAAATTCCCCTGATTTTGTGTTTTGTATGTATTAGTTTTATAGAATTAATTATTATTATTCTTATATATTTACTAAGGTTTTGAATATAAAAAAATATCTTAAAAGACTCTTAATGTGTATATTTTATCTAAAATACTTATTCCAAGTATTCCGATAATTTTTATATAATTATAACAATTTAACAAGTTCTGTCAATACATTTACTGCAAAAAAAATAAATAAGACCTATCGGTGGATAGGCCTTAATTCCGTTAATCATCTATGAAAATGTATTGTTTTATATATCGGGATTCCTACGCTTCTATCTTGAGAGACTCCTCATTTATCTCTGAAATAATACTTTTTAAGGCTTTTACCTCACTTAGATGTAATGTGATTCCTTTTCTCATTTTTTCATGTGCCCCATCCCACTCACGGATATCCAGCTTTGGTTTTCTTTCATTCCAGCTTACAAGGTTGACTTCTTTCCTCCATCCTTCCTGACCTTGTCCAATAACTCCAAAACTCTTTACAATCTGAAACTTTAAGTCTGACATATATGCCTCCTAACCACCAGGTCGTATATACCTGATTTGCTATAATTTACCTTAATTATACGAGAACATATGTTCTGTGTCAATAATTTTATTAAAAATTTTCAATATTTCTGTAAATTAATGTCATTTAAGCATTAAATAAGTATACCTTGCCTACGGAAATCAACTGCCTAATTCGACATTTTCACCATCCTGGAGTGAAACAACTTTTCTATGGGTAAAAGCAAAGAGCGCCACGGACAATATCATTGTAAAGGCTGCCAATGCAAAGAACATCAATATTACATATATCCAACCACCCATTTTTTCAGGGTCTATGAAGGAATAAGTAAAGTATCCGCTCAGTAACCCCCTTACGGTATGAAATACAAAATAGATAAACGGAATAATCAAAGGAAACAGCATATGCCGTTTTTCCATTCTGAAATGCTGTTTAATGATAACATAATCAATCAGTGACATCACAGGGACAACTAAATGATTTACATATGTACAAAACAAATCAAAGTAGTATAAAAATCCAGTAGTCTTTCCCGACTCGTATAAGCCCTTCAGCAATACCAGATAGTCGCTGTGCAGGAAAATAAAATAACAGCTTCCTGTTATAGAAATAGCTACCGTACTCATCAAACCAAATACTTCAAACCCTTGTTTTCTGAGCACATTCCTCTTAGCGGCTGCAAAAAACCAGTAAACCCCCATAATAATATTTGTTTGTATTGTGTAATAAGTCAGTCTATCCCATTTGATACCCGTACTTTCCATGAACATCCGGGGAAATACGGTGATAATAACAAGCACGCACATTAAGTATTGCAAAAAAATGATATACTTTTTATTACTCATTTTACCCTCACAAAATATAAATTTATTTATAATAAATAGGTGAATATCAAAATCGTAATCCGGATATCAATTTCACTTTTTAAAACAGGAACATACAATATCTCTCTTTTTATAATATACTTTTAGAAATCTGTTATTTATACCATACCTGTCGTACCCGCCGGTCCCTCTGTTAAAGATCGACAGTGCCACATCACGCTTCTTCTTCCCCTGAAGGTCTTTTACCCGCTTGTCTTTTAATATCCAGCTGTACATAGCCGTACCCCAATTGATATTAATCTTACCGTCAAGCGGTTTGTTAGGTGTTTTCAAAGTTTTTGAAAGACTGTCGAAATGGGTTTTGCTTATTTGAAAATAACCTTTACTTACACCGTTGGAACACTTTTCGTTAAAATTACTTTCAGTATAAATAAGCGCCAGCATATCAATGTAATCCAGTTTCCTGCTCTTGCAAAAATCCCATAGTACCTTCTGATGCTCCTTTTTAAGAGCGAGTGCTTTGCTGTACCAAAGAGTTTCCTGATTTTCTGCTTTTACCTGCTTATTCTTTTCCGGTGCTGCTATGCTGCTATCTGCAGTATTAGGAGCATATGTAGAAAATTTCTTACAAGCAGCTTTGGTGAGAGGTATTGTATATGATTTTATGATTTCCGGCTTGTTTTTTTGTACAGGCTCATTGTAATAGGCATATACCGGAACTGCAGATAAACTGACCGTTTCAAAAACCAGAATAAAAACAACGCTTAGCAGCCTTATCCTTTTTGCCATTTCACACCTCTATTACTAAGTATATGAATAACATCACGGATATTATATCAATAAACCAGCGTTTTCGGAAAGCATTTCCTTTGAATTCTTTTTCAGAGTATCATATCCGATTAAGCCTGTGATTACAGAAATCAGGTTCATACTTTATAAAAGTAATTAATAATTGCTGCTAATGCTATGGTTAAAGCAAGTATAGCATTTATAACCACAAAATTCTTAACTGCCGATACAAAAGTATCCTTTTTTGCCTGTTTTTCATAAAAGACCTTTATATGCCTGTTTACAGGAACAAAGGTGATAAGTACAATCACCGAAACAAATGGCGCAACTCTTAAAAGCAATAAAATGATCAAATCTATATATACAAGGTAGTAGGATATTTTGTAGACTTTCAGAGCGTTAGCTTTCCCAATGTATATGGGCAGGGTATATCTCTTGTTTTCTATATCATCCTCTATATCACATATGTTATTAGCGAGCATAATATTTGCTATACCGATAACAGCAGGCACCGATATTAAGAATACATAAAGCACTTCAAGGATATCAATTTTCATATTCAGGATTCCGTTTTGCAGGACAATATTTATCAAATCTTTATCAAAGACATGAATATATACAGCAATATAAGGAATAAAAAAACCCATAAACCCACCCGATAATATCTCTCCAAAAGGAGTACGGGATATCGGGACTGGCCCGAAAGAGTAGAGAATGCCTGTTGCAAAAGATATAGCTCCCAGGATAAGGACCACAATATTTGTATTCAGGTATAGCATAATGCCAAATGTGGCTGCTACTGATAGTAAGACAATAATAGCAGACAATACCGTAATTTCCTTAAGGTTATACCGGACAATTGCGTTATGGTTTTCGTAACCATATCCTGTTTTTTTACTTGCTCTTTTATAGTCAAGATAATTATTTATTGCTGTTGTAGCCATATCTATGCATAACAGCGACACAAGCATAAAAACAAAGTTTCTTAAATCGAAAGCATCAAATCTATACAGTGCATAAAAAGTTCCAAGTAAAAATGGGATAATACTCGCAACTTTTGTTTGAATCTCAACCAGTTTTAGAAAACTGTGAACAGACATGGTCAATAGCTTCCTTTCCATAATTCAGCCTGTCCAGCCGATCTGCTTTATTCGCAAGTTTCCCTAGCATCCGCTATGTTACTGCAAAAGAAATTCCACCCAACTGGCGCAACGTGTTTTTATAGCCTGTAAATATATGGCCAATAAAACTATAGCATAATTACAATAAAGTATTATATCATAAATGCTTATATATATTCTGATTATTGAGTTGTTTATATTTATTGATATAAACTGTTATAATAAATCGGTATAACGGCTATAAAATATAAAATGCAGTCTCCTCACCGGGAAACTGCATTTTACATAGTATCTTTTATATACTTATTTTATTTATTGATAAGAAAACTTACTTTGCTTGCACTTCTTTCTTAAGCTTGGGAGCTTTAAGCGCTGATATAATTAAAACACCTACAACAGCTGCAATACCTGCAATTATAAACGCAGTTGTGAAAGCTTTTGTCTTGCTCAAATAAGCAACTGTATATGATGAAGCAACAGCTCCAACACCGAACCCAAGAAGGATCATACCATAGATTGTTGCTACATTCTTAGTTCCGAAGAAGTCAGCAGTCAATGCCGGGAATACCCCCAGGAATCCACCGTATGAAAATCCTATTACAGCTATGAAAACGAGCATCAAATACGCTTTTGCGAAAGATACACAAACAATTGAAATTCCGGCAAGAACAAGAAGTACCAATATAGTTTTCTTTCTTCCTAGTTTATCGGATATCCATCCCCAGAATACACGACCAAAGGAGTTACATCCTGTAATTATCATTACTCCGGCAACAGCAGCACCTTTAGTCAATCCACTGTCAGGCTGCAAACCAAGTATTTTAGCCATAGGGATCATCATTGACCCGGCAGCAGTAGCACACATAAGAGCAATAGTTATCATATAAAACTGAGGTGTCTTTAAAACTTCCGAAGGTGTAAAGTTCTGAGCTATTATACCATCCTTTGGTGCAGGTGGTACCCAACCTGCCGGCTTAAACCCTTCGGGTGGGTTTTTGATAAAAAATGAACCTAAAACAGTAACAACAACGAATATAATACCTAATACAGCAAATGTACTTAAAACACCTATTTCCTTTATCAAAGCCTCCGCAACCGGGGTAAATATCAACCCGCCAAATCCAAGTGCCGCAACGATTATTCCTGTTACTAGACCTCTTTTATCCGGGAACCATTTCTGGCATGTCGCAATGGTAGTTGTATAAGCCATTCCCATACCAAAACCACCTAAGATACCATAAGTAAGCCAAAGTAACCATGGAGTTGATTCTGTTGTAAATTGAGCCAGAAAAAATCCTACTCCCATTACTATACCTGCAGCAATAATAACAGGTTTCGGCTGTTTCAATTTGTCCTGAATTCTTCCACCAACCGTGCTACCGAAAGTTAACACGAACAACAGCAATGCATATGCAAGGGTTCCGTGTGTAGCAGGCCAATTAAATAAAGCATTTGGAGTTGCTTTTGTAATGATCAGGTACGATTGGAATACGCTCCATATATAAGCAGTACCCAAACACATCTGAATTGCAATACTTGCGATGACTGGTATCCAGCGATTGGTTTTTGTTGCAGTAGTAGCTACTTTAGTCATTAGATATACTCCTTTTCTCAAATTGGTTATTTTGACATGGTACTCAAAAATTCAGAATAAACTTTATCAAGAGTACTTTTACACTTATGGAACTTAATACAGATCATTTTCTTTGGCTGTATCTGCAAATAGTCCATAAGTATTCTAATGATATTACAATTCTGTCTGTGATACAATCATGTTTATAAACAGAATACAAAAGCGTAAAATTATTCACTCTTGTCGAAGAAAAGCGTAAAAATCTGTTATTCCCCATTTGTTAAATTTCATATCAGTATATATAAATAAAACCGGCTGATAAAACAGAGTAATTATACTCAGAAGTCTTATCAGCCGGTATACAGCTAAATGATTATTAACTTGAATATATTTTCAGACTTACAGATTCAGAATCTGCTTGTTTATATTAAGCCTGAAGACGTTTTTCCAAAGCATCCAACTGTGCAGCCAGCTCTTTAGGGAGTTTGCCGCCAAACTTAGCATAATGCTCTCTTACAGATGCAACTTCCTTCATCCACTCATCCTTCTTAACTTTAAGCAATTCTGCCATATCATCAGCACTCACATCAAGACCTGCAGTATCTATTGCATCTTCAGTCGGCATGTAACCGATAGGTGTCTTAACAGCTTTGCCTTGTCCGGAAACTCTTTCTACAACCCACTTGAGTACACGGCTGTTTTCACCGAATCCAGGCCAGAGCCATTTACCGCTGTCATCTTTACGGAACCAGTTTACATAGAATATCTTTGGCAGTTTATCTGCTTCAGTTTTTGTTCCGATATTCAGCCAATGCTGGAGATAATCACATACATTGTATCCTATAAAAGGCAACATTGCGAATGGGTCACGGCGAACCTGACCGATTTTATCGGAAATAGCAGCAGCTGTAATTTCTGACCCCATGATTGAACCCATGAATACACCGTGGTTCCAGTCAAAGCTTTCATGAACCAATGGAATAGTGCTAGGACGACGTCCACCGATCAATATCGCTGAAATAGGTACTCCAGCAGGATCTTCCCACTCAGGAGCAATTACAGGACACTGGTTTGCAGGTGCTGTAAAACGCGCATTTGGATGAGCAGCAGGAGTCTCAGAGCCTGGAGCCCAATCCTTGTTTTTCCAGTCAACGAGGTGATCTGGAGCGTTATATCCTATACCTTCCCACCAAACATCACCATCATCAGTAATACCAACATTTGTGAATATAGTGTTCTTTTCTATACTGCGCATTGCGTTCGGGTTTGAATCCATTGATGTACCTGGAGCAACACCGAAGAAACCTGCTTCCGGATTGATTGCGTAAAGGCGTCCATCTTTTCCGAACTTCATCCATGCTATATCATCACCGATTGTTTCAACTTTCCATCCTGGAATTGTCGGAACAAGCATTGCCAGGTTAGTCTTTCCACAAGCACTCGGGAAAGCACCTGCAATATAGGTTTTATTTCCATTAGGATCTGTCAGACGGAGGATAAGCATATGCTCAGCCAGCCAACCTTCGTCACGAGCCAGAACTGAAGCTATACGGAGAGCAAAACATTTCTTGCCTAAAAGAGCATTTCCACCGTAACCTGAACCATATGACCAGATAGTTCTCTCTTCCGGGAAGTGGCTGATATATTTCTTTTCAATCGGTGCACAAGGCCATTTGGAATCTTTTTGTCCTTCAGCCAAAGGAGCACCTACTGAGTGAAGGCAAGGAACGAAATCACCGTCTTCACCAAGTACTTCAAGTACTTTGCTGCCTATACGTGTCATAATTCTCATGTTAACTACAACATACGGGCTGTCTGACAGCTCAACACCGATTTTGGAAATAGGTGAACCTATAGGTCCCATAGAGAAAGGAATTACATACATTGTTCTTCCCTTCATACAACCCTTGTATAAATCTCTCATAGTTGCCTTTAGTTCATTAGGATCAACCCAGTTATTTGTCGGTCCGGCATCTTCCTGTGCTTTGGAAGCGATATATGTTCTGTCTTCCACACGAGCTACGTCAGATGGGTCACTGTTGAATGCATAACATCCGGGGCGTTTTTCAGGATTTAGCACCTTCGCCATTCCTGCATCCACCATTTCCTTCAGCAGGCGGTCGTTCTCTTCTTGTGAACCGTCACACCAGTATATCTGGTCGGGCTGACACATATCTGCTATTTCTTTTACCCATGCTTGCAATTTCTTGTTTTTTGTACTCATCAAGATTCCCCTTTCAAGTATATTGTTTATGTTATTGCGGTATAGTTATTTCAATATCCCTAAACCAGCAATTCAACATTGGGATAATAATACTTATGTACTTAGTTAATTTTTTCACTATATCGTAACACAAAAATCAAAAAATATCAATAAGCGTTTCACATAAAATGAAAGTTTCAGAATATAAAATTTCATATAGTATGAATAATGATAATTATTATTTCATACTATATGAAAAAATAACAGGCTCAGAAAATCTGCCATCAAAAATGATTTTTACAATATTCCCCATAGATGTGCAAACAAAAGAAAAAAAAGCGATTGGTTTAAACCAATCGCCTTATTACGGTTTACTATATAAATTACTTTTCAACCCCTGTAAAAACGAGAATTGCATCTCTCAAAAAAACAGCAGTTCCGGGTTGTATTTTATCATAATAAGCTCTGAACCTCTCGTCATCTACATACATTTGAGCAAGTCCGGCATGAGCCTCCTTACTGTATTCACTCCAATAATACGTCAGCCATTTCTTATGAAGTTCAGCTGCTTCCTGGGCCAGTTCTCCAGCCGGATCACCACTCTCTAAAGCATCAGTGAGTACCTCCATGAGTTTTGCTTCGATGCTTGTTACTTCATCATATTCTTCCTGAGTCATATTCATCATTTTTTTATTTGATTTTTCTACTGCATCGCTGCCATACCTTTCTCTGATCTCTTTACCATACTTATTCTCATTCTCTTCGATCATTTTTTGCTTAAAACCTTCAAATTTTTCTTTATCAGTCATTTTCATTCTCCCTTCCGTTAAGGCTATGGTCTTGTCTACATTAGCTATTAACGTATCAATTTGCTTTCTTTTCTCAAGGAGCTTTTCACGATGTTCTCTAAGTGCTTTTGCCCCATTAAAGGAAGGTGCCGTCACTATATCCTTAATACTGTCCAGACTGACACCCAATTCTCTGTAAAACAGTATCTGCTGCAGTCTGTCTACTTCTGCCTGACCATAAATCCGATACCCTGACGAACTGATCCTTGCCGGCTTAAGAATCCCTATTTCATCATAATATCTGAGTGTTCTGGTACTGACACCTGCCAGACTCCCCAACTTCTGCACTGTATACTCCATTCGCTTGCCTCCTTACAAAATAACTATACACCTTAACGTAACGTCAATGTCAACAACTATTTTCACACTTTTTCATACAATAAATAAGCCGTATTAGAAAATATTATACTCTTATACGGCTTATTTATTGTATTTAATTTTATTCCCTGTGTCCACCTTCACCTATAACGATAGGCTTTGTAAAATATGTATTCCTGATATCCTGTGCCTGCTCTTTCCATGCTTCGATACCAATCCGTTTCATCATGCACAAATTATAAAGTTTGATATTTTGAGGATATTTTGCTGCTCCGTCAGCCAATGGCATTAAGTAATCACATGGAAAAGTGCTGCAATTAAAACAGTAATCCACTTTCTTTTCTTGAATACACTCCAGTGTCTTGCAGCTTTTTCCCTGAATCTTTAGAAACAGGCATATGTTTCCATCTATGCATCCCTTGCAGCTTATCTGCTCCTTTGGAATTTTTGTCAGGGAAGATAATCTTTCCTGCATGGCTTCAGTCACATTATCCTCATATACCTCACAATTAAAGCAGTCAATACCGCACGGCGCTACAATTTTCTCCTTCATAACAATGTCCTCCCGATAAATAAAATTTTTGTTTCATTATCTTAGACACCTAAATCTTTGCTATGGTTACAAGATATCTACTATTTCTTTTAGCTGCCGCACAAACTCTTCCTTGGTACTTCGTGGCTCAACATTATACATATAGCCTATTTTTTTCAGTATCGACATATTCTTAAAGTATTCCTTCTTTAGCTCTTCTGCTTTTTGCTGATAGTGTATTACCGGTATTTCAATATTGTTATCCCTCATATACCGGACCCATAGGTAGCACTCACAAGGTTTTTCAGGGTCTATCAAATTACATCGCGCCTGTAGTAATTCTTTCAGCTTTTGCCGCCCACGGTATAATGTAATCTTTACATTGCTTTCAGAAATCCCCATTACTTCTGCAATTTCCTTAATCTTGAGATTTAAACAGGTTTTCAGCAGAAAACATACCCTTTGATTTTTGGGCACACATTTCAAAAAAGCCTGCAAACACTTTTCACGCATCTCTTCTATAATAATATTGTCATTAAAGTCAGGCTCATAGCTAAGGCTTTCAAAAAATTCGGCCTCACTTATCCCCCGGTATTCTGTTATCCTCTGCAGAGGAAGTTTGTCAATAGTTTCAAAGAAGCGGTGGCTCTCATTGATTACAATTCTATAGAGCCAGGTATACATATGAGATTTCCCTTCAAACTTGTGCAGATTTTTATAAGCTTTAAGATAGGCATTCTGTAGAACATCCTCAGCGTTATGATGATTTCCGGTCATTCTATATGCACATGCATAAAGGAGATGATATTTATTTTGAAAGAGTTCCTCTAATTCAGTATTCACTATTACACCTTCACTTCACTTATTCAATAACTGCTACTTGTGTAGATACAAAACATTTTGACACAGGTCAGTATAAATCTATAAATATGATTACTTGAATGGGACCAATTATTTATTTAAAATCAAACAATCCCCGTTGATTCTTTCTCATTCTGAAGTTAATAAAATACTCCTTCTTATCAATCTGAAAATATATGTTATTATTTAAAAGATGACCTAAACTCTGTCCTGGGGACATACCAAACGAATGCGCCGGATAGACACGCACATGTGACGGAACAATAGATTTTATTTTCTGAAAACTGTCAAACATTTGCCCGGCAGATCCGCCTCTGGTATTACATACACCGCATCCTTCCGTAAATACCGTATCTCCCGTGAATATCCTGTCCGATAGTAAGTAGCACATTCCTCCCGTGGTATGTCCGGGAGTCAGTATACATGATATTTCCGTCCCGCCAACAGTGATTTCATCTGAATCATCCAACTCATACAGATTTCTGCATCTGAACTTGTAATAATCTATCTCTTTTCTTGACATATAGATATCAGGATTATAAAGGCGGAGCAGCGGCTCAACCAGATTGATGTGATCAAAGTGTGAATGTGTCAATAAAACAGCATCCAATTGTGCTTCTGACTGATTAAGCCTATCTGTAATTTTATTCAGTTCCCATGCAGGATCAACTAATACAGCTGTCCTTGTTGTCTTATCAACAACGGTATAGCAATAGTTATAAATCCCCAGAGAAAAAGTTTTTATCTGATATGCTTCATAGCTTGTTACCATAAAACTTAATACCACCTATCATTTACATTTTGACAATAGCTCCTTAAGAAGTCCTACTGCCTACCCAATGTAACACACAAATCCTACTTACCATTCCTGCTGAATTACAGATTCAATCCCTGACACTTGTCTATTCAAGGAAATTATTTCTTCTCAGAAAGTATTTATATCTCGGTTAGATATCATATAAATATATTAATTCTTTGTCAACACCCTACATCGTCACGTTTACTTCCATTTACAGCTATTACATACCAGCAGCCCGGCTTTTATTGAATATTCAGAATTACCGACTCAAGGGTTTCAGATATGATAAATACACAAAAACTACTCAGGAAACACAAGAAATCCTGAGTAGTTTTTGTATAGCAGGGTTATCCAACTCAGTTTTGCTGAACTTAAAAATGGCGCAAATGTACTATACCTTGCTCCTTTTAATGTATTAGTCAGGTGCTTGTGCTGCAAGCTTGCCAGTCTTTACATTCTATTCTTATAGCATACTAACCGGTTGTTTCAAAATATAAGCCTCTTTTGCAATAGCCAGTTCATCATTTGCCGGTATTACCAATACTTTTACCCTTGAATCAGGTCTGTTAAGTATTCTTTCATTATTGGAAGGCCTGTTTTCCTGCCAATCAATATTTACCCCCAGGTATTCCATATTTCTTAATATGTCATATCTTATACCTGCGGCTTTTTCATCATCATTGCCAGTAAATACTATTGCATCAATTCCATCCATTAAAGCAGTTAAGATACCTATATGTTTGTTAATATTTCCAGAAAATCTACTGTTCACGGAATAAGCTCCATCAACCTTTGGACAGACAAACAGATTTTGATTTTTATTAGTTATGTGATTACCTGTCATATACCTATCAAATACATACGATTTATCAGGTATTAATACCTGTTTACCATTGTCTGATGCAAAAATACTTGGTTGGGCTCCAAGACAACAAGACACAAGCTTGGATTGCCTATATGGTTTACCAGTTAAGTCTGCCGTCCTCCTTACTGCCCACTTATGGGTTGTGCCATATGTAGATTCCTCATTCCTGTCAGCGTACAAATCCTTATAAGTTTTATCTGTTATAGTTATATAGTTCAATCTTTCACCCTGGTATGACATATCAAATACAGCAGTTACCGAAGCAGAAGGTAATAAGCGTCTTACTTCCTCTATCAATACCAGGTCCGACTCCCTGTTAAAAAGATCATTTTCTATATATTCCTTAATTTCTCCAAAGCTATTATCATCCATTAATACTGCATTGCCAAAATTCTCACCGGCATAGACAGCACGGCACGCTATCATGTCAATCATGGAGATATCCTGGACAACACCGGTTTCTCTATCTGTCAACACCTTAATAATCTCACTTATTGCAGTATCATAATAATAAATATCCTTTTCCAGAATTACAGGGCTATATCCTGTTTTTACGTATTTTAAACATGAATGAGAATGCCCTATCCTGTAACATGCACCTGCTGCAAGCACCTTTGCTTCAGGCATATCAATTAGTTGGTATCTCAATATGCTTCCCATAGGATTAAATACAAGAATTCTCATATTTACCTCACTTTTTCTAAAAACAATAAAGCTTTTATAGGTTTACAAACACACTTTCTTAATAGACTCGCTCTTCTGATTTCGCATAATTCATCGGATTTCATGGAAATGTGGTATTTTTGAAGGAATAGTATGAAGATATAGTTATATGCTTCTATTTATCATCAGTACAAATTTTCATTCTTCAGTTTATCGCTACAAAGCTAAGAATAATATATTTCCATTATATTAGCATTTTTTCCATAATTTTTCAATATTTCGGGGAATTTTTTTACATGCAAAATAAAAAATGATCTGTATAAAAAATATTGCATTAATATCATTGAAACTTATTCTATAGTTTGATATCGGAAATTTTACGCACAGGATTTTTTATAATTTCCTCTACCATGTTTTTAAAACAATTCATAAAATTCACCATTGTTTCTTCCCTAAACAAGCTGGTGTTATACCTTAAGACAAATGTCATCTCCAAAGGCGTATTCTTAATGTCCAAATTAAAGTCCATGTCAGTGATTCTTCTTTTAACATCATAATTGGCAATTTTCAATCCTTCTATCTGAAAATCAAAGCTACCCTCATTGATGAAGTTCATCAACGTATCAAGGAGAGGATCTTTAGTGATTATGCGACCGGCTCCCTCTGTTAGTTTTTCAAAGGGGTAATCCATATGCTTATATGCATCCGTAAGGGCCTTTTTTACCATCTCAAATATTACTGATACTTTATCGTCTCCCTTTATCTTCAGTCTGACAGGTATTGTATAAGCATAGTAACCGATATGTTCCACAAGCTCCGGATGATTTCTCCCTTCAACTATAGAACCTACTACAACATCCTCCTGATTACTGTATTTACTTAGTAAAATTGAATACACTGTAAAAAATAGCGTATTTAATGTAATACTCCACTTTTGTACAAATTCATTTATTTTTCCGACTGTTTCACCCGAAATAGACGAAGTTACGTCCCTAACTTCAAAAATTGGTTTTTCGGGCCTTTCAAAATCCAAAGGTATTTTTAGCCTTGGTATACCATCCTTAAATATATCCCTCCAGTACCTTTCCTGCTTGCTTATCTTCCCCGGCTCGAACTGTATCCTCTGCCACTCAGCAAAATCCCGGTACTGCAGTTTGACCTCTGGTAATTCCATTCCCAGATAAGAACTCATCAATTCTCTGGTTATGATTCCAAGAGATTTCCCATCAGAAATTATATGGTGTATGTCAATCACTAGAAGGTGCTTATTCACGGATAGTTTTACAAGCATTACTCTGAGTAAAGGTGCTTTTGCCAAGTCAAACTTACGGATGAACCTGTTTAGGAAACTATCCAGTTCAGATTCTGATGCTTCAACATTTTCAATATGAAAATCATCTATTGCTTTATGCACTATTTGAACAGGGTTACCATCCCTATACTCAAATGAGGTCCTAAAAACCTCATGCCTTTTTATAAATTGTCTAAATGCAGATTCAATCCGCCCTACATCGAGTGATCCCTCAATCAAAACCGCAAAGGGCATGTTGAAAATATTTTCAATCTCACAAAGTGTAAATAACCTTTTTTGTACTGATGTCAAAGGATAATACTCCTTTTCCTCCGATTGCGGAATGGAATCATCTGAGGTAGATACAGTATCTTTTGCATATGTTACAAGTCCGTTTGAAACAATGTCTTCAACATAGTTTATAACTTGTCCAACAGTTGTAAAATCTTCAGGTTGTAAGTTGTCTGTATCAAGATCAATGCCAAAGGCATCTTCTATATCAACTAATAGATTAACTTTTTTAATAGAGTTTATTCCCAAATCTATTGCCAGATTAGACTCTTCACTTACTTTATCTGTATCATACTCAGCATTTTTCTTTACGGTTTCGATAACCCTCTCCCTTATTTCCACATACTCAAACATTCCCATATCTGACCACCCCTCATATATCCGGATATTGTAGATGATAAGAATCATTTCCTTAATACAGAAAATATGAAATACATTTCCATTATTTTATATTCTTTTTTGTTTTTTTTCAATAATTAAGAGATAGATTTTTGATTTATTGCAACTTATGTCCTATGAAGCAAAAATAGAAAGGCAGCTTACTCCTGCTACCTTCCTATTTTTATATCCATCCTCATTTTTTCACTTGAATTTCCGATAGTGGCTCATTATCAGGACCATAGATTGTTTTTAGCGTTTGCTTTTTCCTTTGACTTTTTACCTCCCTTCTGACACGGTCAGTGAAAGTATCAACATCGTCCGGGAGAACGTGCTTATCCTTATTCATTAAGAGCACCTCCAAAGTTAGTTTGCAAATCATTTATAGTTTACTCGGTATTCGAAAAATTATTGTGCAAAATAAATACAATAAAATTAAAGATAAAACTTTTAGTTCCTTTACACGAATAATGTCAAGATTTAAAAGAAGAATACTATTATACTAAAAATATTATGGAGGATATTATGTCAGAAAACAAGCACAAGGAAAAGCATATGAGAATACCGGTTGAAAACAATAGTACTGCAGCCTGGGCAAATGTGAATGAAATCAAACCTGTGTCAAAGGTAAACATACCGGATGAAGTTCAAATCAGAAATGCAAAGGAATATGTAGATACAAATCAGAAATAGCAGAAGGGAAGGCCTGAAATCAGGTCTTCCCTTCTACTCTTCAAAATAATTCCTGTTCGGCTAATGTTTTATATCTCCTATATCTTTCTTCTGCATGCTTCTCGGCAAGTTCAAACATTTGCCCGGCTACATCGGGAAATACATTCATTAACTGTGAATACCGCACCTCGCCATGGATAAAATCTTTAAAGTCATTGGTAGGTTCCTTTGAGTCAAGGATAAAAGGATTCTTGCCTTCCTTTCTCAAGTCAGGATTAAATCTGTAAAGGTGCCAATATCCGGCCTCAACAGCTCTCCTTTCCTCCATAATACTTGTTCCCATACCAGTTTTTATTCCATGACTCACGCAGGGAGAGTATGCAATAATCAACGATGGCCCTTTATATCTCTCTGCTTCATTAATAGCCTTTATGGTTTGATTCATATCTGCTCCCATCGCTATCTGGGCTACATAAACATGCCCGTAAGTCATTGCTATCAGACCCAAATCTTTCTTTCTGATCTTTTTACCCGCTGCCGCCAGTTTGGCAACACTTGCTGTAGGTGTAGACTTTGAGCACTGTCCCCCGGTATTTGAGTATACTTCTGTATCCATAACAAATAAGTTTATATCATCTCCCATTGACAGAACGTGATCAACTCCACCAAAGTCAATATCATAAGACCAACCGTCACCGCCGATAGCCCAGACAGACCGTTTGATAAGGTAATCCTTCCTTCTCATTATATCTTCAATAAGCCTGTCCCCCTTGTAATCATACTTCTGAAGAACTTCAAATATCATTTTTGTGGCTTTCTTCGATGCATCTCCGTCATTCATGCAGTCCAGCCAATTCTTTAAGGCATTTTTGATTTCAGGATCAAGGGATGAATCAGCTGCCTGCTCCATCAGCTCAGCCAGCTTTTCTCTTATCTGCTTTACACCTAAATACATACCGTATCCGAATTCCGCAGCATCCTCAAATAAAGGATTTATCCATGCAGGTCCCTTGCCCTCGGCATTTGTAGTATAAGCTACAGAAGGTGCATAAGCTCCCCATATGGATGAGCAGCCTGTAGCATTTGAAATCATCATCCTGTCTCCAAAAAGCTGCGTAAGAAGCTTAATATATGGCGTTTCTCCACAGCCGGGGCATGCGCCGTTAAACTCAAGTAAAGGTCTTACAAACTGACTTCCTTTCAGTGTCTTAGGGTCCATCAGATCATCCTTTGCTGTAACAGTCATAGCAAACTCCCAGTTTTCCGACTCCATTTCCATTTCCTGTTCTGCCGGCTTCATAATCAGTGCTTTTCCTTTTGCAGGACAAACATCGGCGCAGTTGGCACATCCGGTACAATCCAAAGGAGCAATCTGAATACGGAACTGAAGGTGTTCCAAGCCCTTACCCGCAGCAGTTTTTGTCTTAAAGGTACCGGGTTTGCGTTCTACTTCCTCCTCATTCAGCAGAAAAGGCCTTATAGTTGCATGGGGACAAATATAAGAGCATCTGCCGCACTGTATGCATTTATCAATTTGCCACTCAGGGATCATTGGAGCAATTCCACGCTTTTCATAAGCAGTGGTTCCAAGAGGAAATGTACCGTCTTCCACTCCGGAAAATGTACTTACAGGCAACTCATCCCCTTCATGCCGCGCCATAGGTCTTTGAATATTTTTTACAAAGTCGGGTTCTTTCTTCAGAGGTATTTCTTCATCCTTTGCTTCAGCCCATGTAGAGGGTATCTCAACTTTTGTCAGTGCTTCCAGAGCTTTATCAATAGCCGCTTTGTTCATCTCAACAATATCCTGACCCTTTTTACCATACATTTTTTCTATAGATTTTCTCAGATAACCCAGGGCATCATCAACAGGAATCACATTAGCCAACTTAAAAAATGTCGCCTGCATAACCATATTAATCCTGTTTCCAAGTCCCAGCTTAGAAGCTATAGCCATGGCATCAATAATATAGAACTTTATTTCATTTTGTGCAATATATCTCCTTGCAGGGGCAGGCAGTCTTTCTTCCAGTTCATTGATATTCCACGGACATGTAAGCACAAATGTACCGCCTCTCCTGAGCCCTTTAAGAAGATCATACTGGTATACAAACGATTTATTGTGACATGCCACGTAATCTGCGTTATAGACAAGATATGGCGATCTTAAGGGTTTGGGACCAAACCGGAGATGTGAAACGGTAGTACCTCCCGACTTCTTACTATCATAGGAAAAGTAGGCTTGCGCATGCATATCGGTATTATCACCGATAATTTTTATTGCGGTTTTATTTGCTCCGACAGTGCCATCAGAGCCAAGACCCCAAATCCGGCAGCTGATAGTGCCTTCCGGTGTAGTATCGATAATATCCTCCTCCGGAAGGGATGTATACGTAACATCATCAAAGATGCCGATCGTAAACCGGTCTTTTGGCTTGTCCTTTTTCAGATTATTAAATACTGACATAATTTGTGACGGCCTGGTATCTTTGGATGAAAGCCCATATCTTCCGCCTACAATTACAGGACTGTTTTGATGGTTTTTAAAAGCTTTGACTACATCCAGGTATAAAGGCTCTCCTGTTGCACCAGGCTCTTTTGTCCTGTCCAATACTGCTATTTTTCTCACAGTTTTAGGGATGACATTCAGAAAGTGGGGTTCAGAAAACGGCCTGTAGAGATGTACTCTGACTGCCCCTGCCTTTTCTCCCTTCCCGTTTAGATAATCGACAGTTTCATATATTGTATCACTTGCCGACCCCATAGCCACAAAAATATATTCTGCATCCTCCGCACCGTAGTAATCAAATAACCTGTACTTCCTTCCGGTTATTGAGCCGAGACTGTTCATATACCCTTGAACGATATCAGGTATAGCTTCATAAAAAGGATTGGCACTCTCTCTTTGCTGGAAATAGATATCCGGATTCTGTGTCGTTCCCCTTGCAACCGGATGTTCAGGACTTAATGACCTATTTCTGAACTCTTCTATAGCATCGTAATCAACAAGGTTTTTTATATCATCATATCCAACCACACCAATTTTTTGATACTCATGTGAAGTTCTGAATCCATCAAAAAAATGTATGAAAGGGACTCTCGACTTGATTGCCGCTAGATGTGCTATAACACCAAGATCCATTACTTCCTGTACATTAGTTGAAGCAAGCATTGCAACGCCTGTCTGGCGGCATGCCATTACATCCTGATGATCGCCGTATATGGATAGTGCATGAGTTGCTACAGATCTTGCAGTAACATGTAGAACACCAGGCAAAAGCTCACCTGCCATTTTATAAAGATTCGGGATCATCATAAGAAGTCCCTGTGCTGCGGTATACGTTGAAGCCAGTGCACCGGACTGAAGTGAACCTCTCATTGCAGCAACAGCACCTGCTTCAGACTGCATCTCAATTACTTTTACCTGCTGACCGAAGATATTTTTCATTCCATGTGCCGACCACTCATCCACGCCCTCTGCCATAGGTGTTGATGGAGTTATAGGGTAGATGGCGGCTACCTCTGTCAGCGCATAAGAAGCATAAGCTGCCGCCTGATTCCCATCCATAGTCTCTATTTTCTGCATAAAATTTCTCCTTTACACAATTGAATTAACTAACACAATGCGTTAACTTAACAATTAATAAACGTAGATTATTATTCCACTTATTGATTATATAAATGCAGAAAAGAACACAAGTCAAAGTATTGATTCTGAGGTATCAGTTATTAAAAATGGTGTTGACATATGCCGGTCCAGAAATGAAGGGCAGTTATTCCGCCCCCCATCCGTCTATGTGTCTATTGTCCCACACTTCTGATTTATACCGCATTGTGTACGAAGGATACAATCGCATCAATCGGTATATCTGTTACAGAGCCTACTGTTGCTACAGGGTAACCATTCCATCCTCCGGCAGTAATAGCTCCGATTTCACTTGCGGGAAGTATGGGGCCACCAGGCATGCTGCCATATCCGCCGCAGGTACCACCCCTATATCCGTCTGCACCCACATTAAATCCGGCACAGGCGTTTCCAAGTGAGCATCCCGGAGGTGGGCCTATTCTGGTAATAAGACGTACGAATACATCGTTTACGGATAACACTACTCCTGTAAAACCAGACCCTGACTGTCCTCCGCTGGAAGTAAATATTGTTACAGTTTCACCAGCATATTTTGCAAGAAGTGCTGCAAAATTACCACCAACAAATCCATTTGACATACTTTTCACACCTTTCTTTATAACTTCAAACATAATTTTTATTCTGTTTTATTTTATGTTAATATCCGGAGTTCTGTTACAAAGTGTGGTAATCTGTTAGAATTGGATCTGTTTCATTGGCAGTACTTTTTTGCTGGTTCACTGGTGATATCTATCCGAATTTTCTCGTTAAAGTCCGTATTTCTTGTTTTGTTAGGTGAATATACACTGATATCCAAGCTGATACAGTTTGTTTTCTCAGAATTCCCTCCTCCCTGACTAAGGATATCATAGCCTGTTACATAATTAAATTTTATTGGCATTATACGACCATAGGCATCCATTATGTTAAACTCCAGTTTATCAATCTTTGAGTCTATAGGATTTGTCCAGTAAGGTTTAAAACCAACTCCCACTACTTTTCCCTCAGCCCCGGAGTTTGGAATTCTTATCATACACCCCTGACGCACAAGATTTGCCAGTGTGTACTTTAGTTTTTCAATCTCGGTATAATTCATATATTTCACTCCTTTCAACAAATTGGTTATTTATTTCTTTGCATTAGATTATCCATAAAAGTTAAAACCTACATCATATATTGTAGTTTATGTCAACTTTATTAATGGTGTTCCAGATGCCGGAAACTACCATACAATATTCGTTCATTTCTTTCATAGACAACAAAAAAATCAACCATTCCGGTTGATCCTGCAAGTAGGCATTAATGCCCTTTTTTCTTTTCTTTCTTTTTCTCCTGCCTTTTTTCAAACTGTTTGACAATTTATTAATAATACTTCTTTTTTAAAAAACATGGTGCCACTTTTCTTTGTGACACCGTGGAAACAAGTAATATTATGCCTTAAAAAATGCAACTACCTTCATTAATTTATCTACACCTGCTTTTGATTGTTGGACTTTTTGTACTACCTGGTTAGCTGTTTCTGCAACAGCTGTCGTTTTCCTCAAAATCCCCTGCGTACCGTCAGCAGTTTCGTTGCTTGCCTGAGATACTTGAAGAATTGCTTTTGATATGTTTTCTATATCATTTAGCAGATGCTGGAACGTAACCTGCATATTATTCATCAACTGATCTACCAGAACGGCATCCTCCTTATAATGCTCCCCTGTATCAACCATCTTTTTATAATCCTCGATAACCTGATGATCTATAAAATTCAGCAGCTGATTAGAAAATTCAAGAAGATTGTTTGCAGCCAGCACAACATCTTCATTTACGCGTTTTATCTGAGCTACAGTTTTACTTGAATTCTCAGCTAACTTCCTTATTTCTTCTGCAACCACAGCAAACCCCTTCCCTGCTTCTCCCGCTCTCGCAGCTTCAATCGCAGCGTTCAGGGCAAGCAGGTTGGTCTGTGAGGTAATAGTTAATACCGAGTTTGATAAAACATTGATCTGATCGATTGATTTCAGTTGTTCCATTGCTGCTGCCAGTTTCTTATGCGTATCAGCATATACTTCATTTGCGTGTCCATGAGAGGAGATTGCATTCTCTCTTAAGGTATCCGCTCTTTGCTTTATATTATGAACCAGCAGAGTATCATTTTTTACTGTCTGCACTACTCCCATTATAGCCTTTTCGATTTCCTGTGAAATGGAATTCATTTCCTCCGTAGAGGCAGCCGTCTCTTGCGTATTGGCAGCTAATTGCTCCGTGGTTTCAGCTACCTCATTAAAATTTTCATTCAAGCTCCTCATGTTTTCTGTAGTGAAGGTTACCAAACCGGAAATCTCAGTGGATTCCTTTATTGTTTCATTGACTATATTCTTAATAGCGTTGCGCATTGAAATGATCGATTCAGCTATTTTGCCAAACTCATCGCAGGTCGTCATTTTTATTTGAACAGTCAGATCACCTTTGGCGATGTTTTCGATATTTGAAACAATATCCTTCAAACTGATCTGAATGGACTTAGTGATTCTTCTCAGCGTCAGTACCGATTCAAATACAATTCCGGCAATTACGATACCATAGTTCAATGCTGCATTAGATCCGTCTATAATATTATTGAATATTCCATATCCAATGGCAGAAAATGAAATAGCCGAAGCCCACACAATCGTGATTACAAGTATTGTTATCTTGTGTAATAAGGTAAAGTTTACCGTATCACCTTTCTTCATCTCAATATCAGCTAACGCAGGGTTGGACAGCAATTTATAGTTAAACCTTTCAGAGCCTGCATAATTGATAATAAAGCCCAGAGGTGCAGACATAATTGCTGCAGTAACACAAACAATCAGTCTCTTCAATGAGAAATCAGTAATTAATGCTGCAAACACCGGTATGGACGATGCGGCATATATCCACCTGTAAAATGCTGAAATACCTTCTTTCAAGGGCATATTCAAAAGTGTTTTTTTAATATTATACAATTCTTCTTTAGAAACTTCGGAAGGCTTGGATAAACATTCGGATATATATATATACTTGCGTTTTTGTACCACACCATGGAAAAAGCTGAGGACTGCTGGTATTAATACTCCTATAATGCACCCTATAAATGCAGTCCGGCTTTCCATATACCCCCCCAAAATAAGTACAAAATACAGGGCCACAGGCAGCGGGACAGTGTAATTAAAAGGTTCAATCTCAATAACTGATCTCCAGAAGAGTTTCTTGTTTTGGTTCATATAACCCCACCTTTTAGATATTTAGTTGAAACAATGGTAATAATTAGAACTAAAAAGACTTGTACAATAAATATATTCTACATATCTCGACATTTTCCTCCTTTAAATATAAAAATTTAAAATCGGTACATTGTATAAGCTGAATTCAGTCTGTTATGCCAGTCAATCTAACGAGTTGTGCTGGTTTGGCTTTAAGTTATACTGCATAGTAAAAGGGGCTGCCGCAAAACCAACTTACTCAGTTAGCTTTGCAGAGCCCCCATATCCTCTTTATGTTCAGACAGTTTCTAGGTTCCTGTCAAGCTGTTTTCAGCTTTAGAGAAGTATTTCTTCAGTTCTTCATAGTTTGCTTTTGAATTGTGCCTGGGATCGCGGGGTATCTTGTCCATTACAAAAAATTCATCTATATAGCCGATATCCAATTTCTTTATTTTTTCCATTATTCCATCCTGAAAGATTTCTTGGTTTTTCAGCAGTTCAAGGACTGCCATGATTTTCTCTCCCAATTGGATTACAGCCGCAAATCCTATGTCCTCGACACCAAGTAATATATTTTCTACCGGAAGGGGGTATATAACTTTTTCTTTTACACAAATCCTGTTTTTAACCCTTCCAAAAAAAGTCAGATTCCCCTGTCCGTCTGTCGAACCTGCATCTCCAGTCCTATGCCAGAGCCTTTCGCCATCAAATATTTTATTTATTCTGTCTGCCTCCTGGTTGTTGACATATCCTTTTAGCACATGAGGCCCGGCTACTATGATCTCCCCAACTTCTCCATTCCGTACGGTATAGGAGTCTAAATGTTCCTCATTATCTACTTTTATCGCTCCATCGTATGGCTTTATCACTTTTAGATATATCTCGTCAACTATCTTTCCCACCGGAAGCCCGTTAGCCATATTTGCCCTATAGATATTCTCCATGGAATTCATACTTATAGGAACTGCTTCAGTAGCTCCGTATATAACTCTTATATCCGTACCCAGAAATGCTTTGCATAATTTTTCCGCAATTGAGGGAAAAACAGGAGAGCCGCCTATAGTAATCTGCCTTAATGAAATCTTTTCGCCACCTGACATAATGTATGAAGAGAGTTTTTCAAACAAAGCCGTAGACCCTGTCATGGAGTTTACCCCAAGAGACCGCACATTCAGGGAAACCCATCCGCAATCGACATTTGAAGGCTCAGCCGGATTAAACGACGGAATTACACTGGTGATTCCAGACAAAAGATTGCTCAGCAAAAATATGGGAAATGTAACCATATTGATTTCATCAGGCTTGTGTCCCAAGTACTTTGAAAGTATCTGATGCTGTATCATAAAGAACCCGTGAGTCCTTCTTGCTGCTTTAGGAATTCCTGTGCTTCCTGTAGTGAAAGTAAAAATCGCTTCATCCTCATCCTCCATATTTTCCAGTAAAAGCAGATCATCACTTTTTGTTAATCTGCTGCAGCACATCATGCTGCAATCAATCTGCTTAACGTAATCAGGAATACTATATGATTTACCAAGCTTATTTGATATTATTGCTGCTGTTGGGTTTGTAATCCCAATAGAATCAGAGAGCCTTTCCCCGTCTACCCATGCATCTATAAAGACGGCCACAGCGCCTATATAAAGTACGGAAAGCACAGCAACATATGTCTCATAGGACATAGGTATAAAGACAATAATCCTGTCCCCTTTTCCATAACCTTGCCGTTTTAGCTCCTTTGCAAAAGCTTCAACATGGCGCACCAAGGTCAAATAGCTGTAATTTTTATTTACACCTCCGGAGCAATCTACAATTGCAGCTTTTGTCCCATTGATTTGTGCATTTTTCAGAATAGGCAGTATAACATTTTTCATGTAACATCACCTACAATGAATCTCTTGTAAAAGAATGCCCCTGCTTTTCCATACAGTCCCTCTGAAAGCTCTTTATCAACTTTGAAATTGACACCGGAAGGTGCCAGTCTGTCAACGAACGCATTATAGTATGCAATTCTCGCTCCCTTTTCAGAGGATGCAAGAATCCTGGAAAATGCATTTTTATACTCCTTGGCATTCATATACTCGAAAATATTTGAAAGATTAAACGCATCATACCTGATACCTCTGTTCTGCTTAAGGTAGTCCAGTAGATTCGCCTTTACTATCTTAACTTTGGAGAGTCTGTTTTTTATCAAGCCGTAATTCTCCTTTCGAAGGTACAGAGGGAGTGCATGCATTGGAAAATTTCCAGTAAATACATAATTAAAGTACGGATTTTTATATATGGGTATAGAGGTAAATGCATATTCATTTCTTTCCAGCATAAAATCCGACATGTTCTGCTCCACATACTTATAGAAATTGGGATCACGGCCGAAACGCCCGAATATGGTATTGCTGTATAAAAATTTTATCAACAACCTCCACCGCAAGTTGTTCCACTCTTTATAGTAAAACCTTTTCTGCTGTTCAGGGTCTTTTTCTTCAAGCAGCTTTTTTAGTTTATCCTCATTAAAAAAGTGAACAAACTTCAATGAATTACGCAGCATTGCAAAAAACCCTTCCAGTTTTCCTGCATGGATGATTCCTGTTTCGATAAGCTTGGGTCTTTCTTCCCAAAAACCCCTTGCCTGTTTGGAAATATCCTTCTTTAAGCAATTATATATCTCAAGTCTGTTATCCGAATCAATTACTCCTAAAAACTTCAGCATATCTTCGTAGTTTAAATTCCCGAATGCACTCATTCTAAGCTCCAGACAGGCAATCTGGGCATCACTTAAATCTATGGCAGTTACGCTGTCCGGATTGCTTACAAGAAGAGCAAGTGAATTATCCCCTGCTGAACAGATAGAGAGGCATTTATCCCCTTCACCGATACGCAGCCCTTCTACAAGAATATCCGCATCTTCCCAACAATTCGAATACCTAATGAAATCAAAACTTGTTGCAGAAACAACCTTACTCAAGCCTGTCCCCCCCTTTTATTCCACTGCTATTTTTTCGATAATACCGGTTGAACCATTCATTCTTATCCGCTCATTATCGGGTATGACTTCTGTTACTCTTCTGACACCTACTATTGCAGGAATGCCCATCTCACGTGCCACAACAGCTGAATGTGAAAGGGGACTACCCCTCTCAATTACTATACCCGATACTGAAGGGAAGAGCGGTACCCAACCCGGGTCTGTTCTTTTGGCAACTAGAATCTCTCCATTTAAGTTTGCATCTACAGGAGACAATACGATCTTTGCTATTCCCTCTATTGTTCCGGGACTGCATGGAATTCCCTTCAATGTCTTTGTGTCCTCGCCATAATCTATATATTCCACTTCATCCTCCGAAAGTATTTCCACAAAGTTCCTTTTATACATATCTCCATAGAAGTACATCCTTTCATGGGGTTCGGTATTGTTATCCTCTTCGAGCTTCTTTTTCCTTGCAGAAATTATGTCCTTGATTATCGCAGTATCTATAGACCTGCCTTCCACAAGTTCAAAAATATCATTGAAGTGCAGGAAGTATATATCTTTGTAATGCTCAATCAAACCATCTCTTTCAAAGTTCCTTCCAATTGCATTAAACATGCTCCTAAATACTCCATATACCTTCGTTCGCATAAAACGGAGCTGTTCCCTGTTTTTGATGGCTCTTCTCGCATTTTTGAGTATCCAGCGTGTCCATAGTTTTTGCCTCCCCTTAATCCGGCTGAAAAGCATCTGTTCAGCCTTTAAGCGGATCTCTCGCTCTTTACGGGACATATCCTGAAGGTCGATGGCAGGTTTTCTGAGGTAGTTTTTTATCATTGTAAAAAGGAATGCCGGGTTTTCTTTCAGTGTATCTTCTTCAAGCTTCATTTCATTCATACATCTGAAGCCGTATTCAGAAATATATTGCTTTAAGATTTCCCTTATTTCATCATACCTTTCGTTTTTTGTGTTCAGAATAATGCTTATTAGTTCGTCTTCGGTATTTTTGCTGAACAACTTGTACAAATAGCTGTCTTCACGGATTATATTGGAAATACGGATTATCTCTCTTGTAGGCTTAGTGCTTTCTACATCTCCCTGTCCACAGAGCAGGTCATTTTGCAGACCAGCCTTATCCTCAATATCCAACGCTGCAATCCTCTTTGCCAACATCCCATAGAATATCATGACAGTAAAATCGTTAATAATCGGAGAGTCCCAGTTTCCAAAGGTTTTCTTCTCAACGTAAAGGTACTTTTCCAGAATTTCCCTATTGCTATAGCCTTCAAATTTCTCATTCAGATATTTTCCTGTAGTCTCGTAAAATTCTTTGATAAATCTGTTCTTTATGGAATCAGAAAACAAGTAAAGGTACATCACCTTAAAAATCCCCTTTAGCAAGCGGGGATAATCCGAGAACAGCCTCTTAAAGAATGACGGGCTCCTCTCCTTTTCAAACTTCGCAGTTGCCTTCACTCCCATCATGTTTTCCATAAACCATTTGTTGTATTTGTATCCGGGAAACAGCATCATCCCCTCATACCAGCTGTTTAAGTTGTAATATGCCCTGCTGTTGAAATATGATATCTTGTTTCTGAATGTTGCAGCAAGCTCATCAATCCGCTTTTTTGAGGTGCCTGCCAGAAAGTAAAACCTCCTGTAAACCATCTCATATATCCTCACAGAATAGGAGAAGGTCAACGGGGTTATGACTCCTGGATAACTCTCAATTATGTTTGAATTGTCAAGGACAGTCTTACGCTCTCTTTTATTGATCCTGCTCATAATCGTGATAGGCCTGGACTGGAGAATATAAATGTTGTTGTCCTTGATACACCACTCTATATCCTGAGGGAAACCTCCAAAAACATGCTCGATTTTTCTTCCAATCTCATACAATTGGAGTACCTGTTTATTGCTTACCGACGGTTTATCTACATATTGGGTCTCTACATCCACTTTTTTTGTCCCATACCCAGCAGAAGCATTAAAGGTTATTTTATGCTTCTTTGGCAATATGGAACTCTTAACTATATTGCCCGATTCATCTATGACCCACGAGTCTGCATCCAATTCACCTGAAACTATTCCCTCGCCTATTCCGTACACAGCATTCAGCAAGGTCTGGTCAGGATTATTGTTTAAAGGATTCCCAGTAAAAAGGACTCCTGAAATCTCCCCGAAAACCATCTCCTGAATAATAACTGCAGGCCTTACAGACTTAAAAGGCAGTTTATTAATAAACCTGTAAGACATTGCACGTTCCGAATATGCGGAAATAAAGCAGTTTTTAATTGATTTTATAAGCTGTTCGTCCAGCTTGATATATAAAAAGCTGTCCAATTGTCCTGCAAATGAATGCTTCGCAGAATCTTCATCAGTAGCTGAGGACCTTACAGAAAAATACCGTCCGGCAGTTTTCCCGAAATAATTGTTAATTGCTGAAAGCACCAAGCCCTTATGCTCAGCAGAAAAAGGTTTTTTCTCAATCAGTTCAGATATGTTTCGTACCAGTTCATCAACTTCATCTTTACTTGTACATTCCTTTTTCAGCAAGGAGTTCAATTCCTCCATTGAGCTTCCCATAAAAGATTCAAAAAAGTCTACCGTCAACGTTATAAATTTTGGTACCCGGATTCCCTCTCCAACCATTACAGAAAGGCTTCTGGCTTTTCCTCCAATCCGGTATACATCAGGTATTTCTCCTGAATTATAATAAATCAAACTTGACATTCCGACACCCCCAAATTCTTAAATACACAAGTATAGTCCAAATACTTGACTACTGTTTTATGAATTATTTTTTAAACAACTGGAGCATTAAGTCAATAACATATGCATCGTCTTCCCTCTTCTTTTCGGTATATTTTGCAGCTCTTGTCTGAACCCAGAAGATGTTGTTTGGAAAAGGAGAGTGTTTGCTCACCACCCATTCCATATCCTGCGGCATCCCAAAATGTTCTTCTACTTTTTTTGAAACCCTAACTATCTCCAAAATTTCGCTATCTTCAAGACAAGCTGTCTTTCGGAGCTTTTCAGGAACTTTGGCTGTTACAGTTCCCGATTCAGATTTAACTGTCATTTCTGATTTTTCCGGAATTGATTTTGATTCTATAAACATTCCCTGTTTATTTACAATAAATGAATCCGGGTTTACATCACCGCTCACTATGCTTTCGCCAAACCCAAAATTCCCTTCAACTATTGCCCTGCTCAAATCGCCGGTTGTAGGCAGGACGGTCATTATAACACCGGCACTTCTGGCCTCAATCATTTCAACTACCGCCACCCCTATAGGCGCCCATGATACCGGCATGTTATTCGATAATCTGTAGGAAATTGCCCGTACTGTGAAAGCACTTCCCCATACCTTTTTCACATGTTTTATTATTTCTTCCTCTCCGGAAATGTTCAAATAAGTTTCCATCTGTCCGGGCATACTGACAGCTCCACTTGACCTTACAGCGCAGAACAAACCCGGAATACCGGTTTTTTCCTGAAGTCCGTGATAATAGTTACGTATCAGATGGTCAAGGTATACGGGCATCTCTGCTTCATTAACAGCTCTTATCATTTTTGCACTTAATTCTATGAGCTTATCCATATCATGTTCTATATTCAGACCGGTATCTATTTCTTTTGATGTCATCGCATCTAACTTTTCTTTTAATCCTGTGTTTACCATGAAATACTCGTATGCCTTTATCGAAACAGAAAAACCCATAGGTACCCTTAGTCCGAGTTTTGTCAATTCCCCAAGGTTTGCACACTTCCTTCCAACAATTTCATAATGGTCACGGGATAGTTCTTCAAGCCAGTAAATTTCATTAATATTTTCATTACAGCAAATATTATGATGCATTTCATTCACCCCCAACATGGGATTTGTTTATATATCAAAAATTCTGGTCATATAACTGAATATCTTACAGAATCAATACCGAACCCATATTTGCATCGAGTCTTACTGTCATACCATCCTTCAATATTTTTGTAGCATCAAATACATTAATAAGAACAGGTATTCCGTATTCTCTGCCGACTATAGCTGCATGTGAAAGGCTGGCACCCCTGTCTATGATTATCCCTTTCAGCAGTGAAAATACCGGTGTCCAACTCGGAGATGTAGTAGGAGCTACAAGAATATCACCCTTTTCAATCTTAACCAGATCTTTCTCTGTAAAAGCAAGCTTCACCTTACCCTCTACAAAACCTGGTGATCCGCAAGTTCCGAAAAGATCGGCTTTAAGTCCCGGCTTCTGAACGGGCATGGAACCAACTAGTACTTTCATTACAAGAGGGTCATGGGATTCTTCAAGCATTTTTGCAGCCTCTTCAACAGAAAACCCTTCTCTTGCAAGTATGGGAGGATGCTCTGACTTACACCACTTCTGCCAGTCACTTTTCCTTCTCTCCACAACTTTACGGAGATTGAACAAATCCGGATTGATTCCCGCTTTTCTTACTTCATCAGGTATAAGGAAAAATATATCTTCAGGCACTTCAATAGCACCAGCCGATGCAAATCTCCTGCCGATTTCTATTGTAACCCGTCTGATTAATGCATGTGTATAAAGATCAAGGTAATGGTTGTGCTCTTCGCTAAACCTGCTGCAGCTCTGGGCAAGTTTCAGGATTTTCTGAAACCATCCCCTCTGCTCTGGAGTAATTTTACCTATCAACTCATCTTCGATAGCTTTTCTTTCAATTTCCTGTCTTTGTCTTTTTTCATCAAGGCTATAACCCAGATCTTCCCCAAGAGCAATTTTAATAATATTGAATGCAGGCGTAGGATCTTCCCACCATGTAGGTACATTTATCTCCGCCATTCTCTCCATTCTCCATCCTGCTTCATTCTCAATGAATTCATCAAATGAATTCAGGAAGTCGCGGCCATCCTGGCTTGCCCCAAGTATTTCCCTCAGTTTTTCCAGCGGACATGACAGGAATATATCTCTGAACCCCATTTCCTTTGCCTTCCTTGCAAGATCAAAAAGACCTTTATCTACCTGAAAGCTTTTATTGTCAAAACCGCTTATAAGCTTGCAAAATTCAGGGCTTCTGTCATTTATTCCAAACATTCTGTTTGTTAAGTCCTCAAGCAGAGTAAATGCAGTGTATACTCCATACATCATATACATGTGGATTTCCCACATTCTCCTGCATGTGCTTATAGTATCTTCAAAACAATCCAGAAGCTGTGTATTTGATGCTTCAGCAAGGTCCAGACTCCTTAACTTCCGGTACCTGCCGGTAATTTCATCAACAAAAGTCTTCCACATTTCATCAAACCCGGAAATAAAGGGCTTGATAGCATCCCTGAACTGTTCCTCTCTCCTTCTGATTTCATCTGGATCTTTCACAGTCAGAATCCGTATATAACCACAGCCATCCTTTAAACGCCAGTCCCATCCCTTCACGGTAGGTATTGAAAGTGCCCGCGTCGCATACTGCGTACCGTGACTGCACCAGGCTGACCAGAACCAACCGAACATCGGAGTCCAAGCCGGCAGTGAATGTGTGCCGTCAAGAAACCAACACGGTGAATGCTCAAAATCAATACCCTCATCAAAATCATACCCTGGAACATATTTATAAATTCCCATACAAAATACCTCCAAAAATTTTATAAGATATAAAAATGGTACAAAGCATGTATTACTCTAATTTCTTCAATTTTAAACAAAATAGAAATTTATTCCTGAAAGGATAAATATCCCGAAAACAAAAATCATACTAAAGCTTTTAAACTCTTTTATTTTTACAGGCTCAGGATTCCTGTACAAAACAGCTCCTTTTAAGACATAAAAAGCGAATAGAATTGCACCGGCAATATTTAGAACAGCTCCGGTGTTACCTGATATTGAAGTGATCATCAATACAGCCCATCCAAAAACAGCAAGCAGCATGGACACAGAAAATCCTGCGAGTCTATTGCTGCGCCCCGGTGTAAACGCAGACATCTCTTTACCTATGGGCACAAGCCTGATTTTCCTGGCATGTTCCATGCTCATAGTAAGACAGATGCACGCACTCATGAACACAAGCATCAATACAACAGAATACCTGCCTAATGAGTATAGCTCAATCCGTCCGCTTAATGCATAAAGGCAAATCATAGGTATGACCATTTGATGACTGAATATGTAAAGTGTAGGCTTCTTTTTCAGAAAATCGGGGCAGAAAAATTCTTTCAGCATAAGCAATGACCATAAAAAGATAATGCCCCATAACGCAAGCTGTATTACCCCAAGAAACAGATTTATAGCAACCTCCAGGGCAATAACCGCATACATCACCGTCCTTAACTCCTTCAGAGTGATCTCACCCTTACTCAGCATCCTATCAGGATGCTCTATACAGTCCGATTCAAAATCCTTGTGTTCATCAAAAATCCGGAGCTGGATAAAGAAGAGAAATATTACGGCAAATCCCGGAACCATATTTGTGAAATCTGTATCCGGCGTTGCAGCTAGAGTATTTCCAAATAAATAAGATACAAAATATAGTGATGCGGTGTAAATACCATAAACCCTTAAAGGAAACCGCTCATTTGCATATCGTTTATATTTTTTAAACTTTGTGAACCCGCTCATTTTTCCCCCAAATCATCGTATTAACAAATATGTTGCGCGAAGTTTATATTTCTTTCCGCTTAATATTTGCCAAAGCTGCCCGTTTTCTTTCTGCTACCCCCCTTGCAATCTCCTGTAAAAAGTCTTTGTCCAATCCCACATATTTAGAAAGTGCATTCATTGATTTTTCAGGAAGGCTGCTCATCTGAGAGCGGTATAGTGTTTTTATTGCTTCATCTCTTGATATAAGCCCCTGTCTGACTGCAACACTCAATTCAGGCATTATATGAGGCCTTCCCTCTGCAATCTCATAAAGATAACCTCCTGCATCATGCGCATCACAGTCGTAATGTGACATAAGCTCATAATTGTCAGGTCTTTTCCACTTCATGTGCTTTTCCAGGAAATCAACCATTTCAGTCTCATTATATTTGTGATAAACAAAATACGGCATAAACTCAACAGGCTGCTTACCTTTGAAATCAGGATACAGAGGTGTAAGATCATCCATAAACTCGACGGGGAAAATTCTTTTGAAGCTGTCATATACATCCTTGTATGTATTATCAAGATTTACCTCATTAATATGCTTAAGAGAAGAAAAAAGGAAAGGAATAACCATATCGGGACTTTTTTCAGATGAAAAATACTTGAGCATTTGAGCAGGAGAACGTCCATGAATCATCATGGGAATCCCAAGCTCTGCCGCATAGGAAATCGAACCCATATAAATCATGTATGAACAGGCGATGCATGGCGATGCAACTGCTTTGATTGAACTGACATAAAGCTTTTTCAGAAGTTCTTCAGGGTATGTAATATACCTGTGTTCCACACCCAGCTCTGAAGTGATGGAAGCAATCCTGTCCTTTGACCAGTCATTGAGGAAACCGTTATCCACAGATACCGCAAGCACTTTTAGTTTATAGGTATTTACAAGCTGGTACAGGACATATGTACTGTCTTTACCGCCCGAAATTCCCATAATGGCATCATACGGACCTTTACCTTTATAAGTGTTAATCCGCTCCATCCAAAGCTTTTCCAAACAATCAAAATCATTCAGTTTATCTTCATATCTGTAGTATTCACTACAGTATGAGCAGGTACCTGTTTCATCAAACTTAATACCGCTTACCGAGCGGTCATTTACACAGCATTTACATAACTCTCCTATCATTTCGCCACTCCCCTTAATATTCTAGTTTTTTACTAAATAAAGCATATCTTTTAATAATAGTGCCACTTTTTGCAAGCTTCATCGAAATATTCCCATCAAACCTGTAATGATGGACAACGCCTGAACATCCTGCGTCAAGTGCATGCTTATGCAGCAGATATCTCAAGCCGGAACCGATGTTTTTCCCCTGATGCTCCTGCATAACTGCTATACTCTTTAATACCCACCAGTCTTCAAAGGGTTTATTTACATAATTTACACAGTATGCACAAATTTGTCTATTTTTAATACATATATCAACAACGGTATCTTCTTTTACAAGAGACTGGACATATGAGTTTTTAAAAACATCATACGGAACATGACAATAATAAGGGTTTTTAGAAAATGCTTGAGAGATTTTATGCATGTCGTCAACAGCAAATAAACTTTCTTTTCCGGCATAAGTTTCAAATACATATCCTTCCTTTATCAGCTTCCTGTACCTGTCTTCATAGTCAATAAAATCAGTGTCGCAAGCTTTTACAAGTGAACTGCTGTAGGTTGAGCAGATAGAATATCCAAGTTTCTCAGCTATCTCCGGCATATACTGCGGGTTGTCAGTTTCTGGAGCAACGGGCGGATGCTCCCACCCCTCCGTCATCCATCTGTAATTCACCCACGTAGCATAGTTTACAGGTCCTACTATTTTTAAAGCCTTTTTCTCTTTTGCCCACTGTTCAATAGCTGTAAATAGCCTGTCTGCGATATGAACGTCATCTGGAAAGCTTATATATCCAAAGAATACAATGGTTGGATCAATGGAAAGGTTTTGAAAGACGACAGCAGTTGCATTTTCTACATTGATACACAGCCAATCCTGGGCCATATCAAGCATTATGGCTTCAGAACCCCACATTTTAAATAATCTGCCGGTATCTTTAAAAAAATCTGAATCATTCAATCCGTACATAAATGTACCTCTTCAAAAAGATTTATTCTTTTGTGTTGCATTGAATGCCCTAAAGTTAAAAGCATTGGCATTTTCACTTTGTAAAATAAATGATGTTTATTGTAAAATTTGTATAATTTTTACAATTGATATATGAATATAATACGATACAAACTACAATTTGTAAATATTTATATAAATTTGTAATATTTGTGAAATATATTTGTTAAAAAATGTTAACATTTCTTCAACTATTCATGATCAAAAAAATATGCCTGCCCATATGTAATGGACAGGCACATAATATCCTTCATTCATTTATGTCTGACTTTCCGGCTGCTCCTTCTTTGTGAACGCCAAGGATATAAATATACTCCCTATTAGTATTGTAAAAATTATACCTAAAGACCATTCAATCGGTATATGGAGATCAAAAATCAAAGCCGAAAGCTTTATCCCAGTGAAGGTAAGTATCAAAGCAACGCCGTACTTAACATATCTGAACTTTTCATGCAGCTTTCCAAGTACAAAGTACATGCTCCTTAGCCCCATGATTGCAAATATGTTTGACGTATATACAATAAAAGGATCTGTGGTTATTGAGAATATGGCAGGAATTGAATCTATAGCGAATATAATATCCGTAAATTCAATAAGGATAAGAATCGCAAATAATGGCGTAGCATAAAGTATGTTGTTTTTCCTTACAAAAAACTTTTCCCCTTCAAGTTTGTCGGTAACAGGGATTATTTTACCCAACAGTCTGATAATTCTACTTTCTTTATAGTTTTCGCTTTCATCATGCTTAATCATCATTTTTATTCCACTGATTATCAGAATCGCTCCAAACACATACAACACCCAGTGAAACATATTTACGATGGCTACTCCCAAGACAACAAATATAAGCCTTAGAATAATTGCGCCAGCTATTCCATAGTTCAGCACCCTTTTTTGATATTCTGGTTTTATACCAAAGCTGGAAAATACAATAATAAACAAGAACAGGTTATCTATACTCAAACTCTGCTCGATTATATATCCACCCAGGAATTCCAGTGCCTTTTCCTTTCCTGAAAAAAAGTAGATACCCGCGTTAAAACACAATGCAAGACTAATCCAAAACGCTACCCATAATAATGCTTTCTTTGCTGACAATTATTTTTCCTCCTCCTTTACAGGTATGGCAAGCTCAATTTGTCTCCCTGAAGCGTTCACTTAATCTGCCGTACCACATAATTTTTTCTGATAGTATAATAAACTAAAATTTAGTAATTCCAAGGATTTTATTCAGTAAAATAATGACTATTCACTTTTCTTTACTTTCCAGTTATGAATTGCTTTTGCTGCCTCAACTATAGGAATTATGGCCAGGGACGCTGCAAGTACAATACCCCATTGTTCCATATTAAGCTGTTTTACCCTAAACATCTCATTAAAGAACGGAACAAAAATTACGATAACCTGCAGCAGTGCAGAAACAGCTATAGCCCCTATCAAGTACATGTTAGAAAACAAACCAAGTCTAAACAGTGATTTTGTATTGGATCTGGCATTAAGTGAATGAGTAAGCTGAATTAGACCAAGTGTAGCAAATGCCATTGTTATAGCAATTTCTTCCGAATACAGGCTTATACCGGCAAAATACGCGGTAAGAGTCAGCATACCCTTGAATATTCCCTGGTAAACAATACTGAATCCAACTCCATCCGAAAAGAAGCTGTTTTTTGCTTTTCTGGGCTTTTGCTTCATTACGTCCTTTTCGGCCTTTTCCACTCCAAGGGCTAATGCCGGCAAAGTATCTGTAACAAGATTCACCCAAAGGATGTGTATCGGGAAAAGTATGGTCCAGTTCAGCATGGTTGCAACAAAAAGCGTAACAATTTCACCAAGATTGGATGAAAGCAGAAACTGGATTGCTTTGCGGATATTACTGTAAATCTTGCGGCCTTCCTCTACAGCAATGACAATAGTGGCAAAATTATCATCTGCAAGTACCATATTGGACACACCCTTTGCAACATCCGTCCCTGTAATCCCCATTCCTATCCCAATATCCGCAGACTTAAGGGCAGGCGCATCATTAACTCCATCGCCGGTCATGGCGACAACCTTCCCCCTCTTTTTCCATGCATTAACGATTCTCACCTTATGTTCAGGCGATACCCTTGCATATACAGAGTATTTTGTGACTAATGTCTCGAAATCATCATCGCTTATCTTATTAAGCTCACTGCCAGAAATAACCTCTTCCTCGTTTTTGATTATTCCCAGTTCTTTGGCAATGGCTGCAGCAGTATCCCTGTGGTCTCCGGTAATCATGACAGGGCGGATTCCTGCTTCGGCACAAATCCGTACTGCCTCTCTGGCCTCAGGCCTAGGCGGATCAATCATCCCCACCAGTCCTACAAATACCATTCCGTTTTCTATACTTTCACTGGTGATGTTTTGAGGTAGCTCCTGAATATCCCTGATAGCAACAGCAAGAACCCTTAACGCCTTGCCTGCCATAACCTTGTTTCCATCAAGAATACTGTTTCTCTCTTTTCTCGTCAGCGTCCTTGTCTCTCCGTTTATGAAAATCCTGTCACATCTATCAAGCAGTACATCAGGCGCTCCTTTTGTAATAACTCTGTAGATTCCGTTTATCTGACTAATTGTAGACATAAGCTTTCTCTCAGAATCAAAGGGTATTTCATTAATTCTGGGTGCAAGTCTGTCAATGACATCCTTTTGAATACCTTTCAATGATGCAAAGTACGCTAATGCTGTTTCTGTAGGGTCCCCTATAAAGTTTACAGTATTCTTGTCAATTCTTGTTGTTTTCGAATCATTACATAGAACTATTGAGTGGGTAAATATACCAAAACTCTTTTTTTCTTCGTTAAAATCATCAGCATGCTGAAGGCATCCGTCCAAGTAAACCTCTTTTACAGTCATCTTATTTTGTGTCAGCGTTCCCGTCTTGTCAGAGCATATTATTTCCGTACTACCCAGTGTTTCTACAGCCGATAGCTTTCTTACAATGGAATTCCTCCCGGCCATTTTCTGAACACCCATGGCGAGTACAATGGTAATTACTGCAGGAAGGCCTTCGGGGATCGCAGCCACAGCCAGACTTACTGCAGTAAGGAACATTTCAAAATAATTTCTTCCCTGTAGTATTCCTGCAAGAAAGATAATAACCGATATTGCAATTATTCCTATGGTAAGATATTTGCTCATCTCCGCAAGTTTTTTCTGCAAAGGTGTTTCCTGTGACTCGCTGTTCGATAAATGACTGGCAATTTTGCCAACCTCGGTACTCATTCCAACCGCAGTAACTATTCCCATTCCTCGTCCGTATGTGACACTGCTTCCTGAATAGGCCATATTCCTTCTGTCACCTATAACAAGATCATCCCTATCCATTTTCACTACTGTTTTTTCAGCCGGAACCGACTCACCCGTCAATGCAGCTTCTTCTATCTTCAGACTTGCACAATGCAGAAGTCTCATATCTGCAGGAACAAAATCGCCGGCTTCAAGCAGGACAATTTCCCCAGGCACTATATCCTCAGTATTCACCTGCTTTATAACACCGTTTCTCTTTACCTTTACATGAGGAGATGACATTTTTTTAAGCGCCGACAAAGCCTTTTCAGCCTTACTCTCCTGCATTATTCCGAGTACTGCATTAATAAATACAACTACAAGTATAATTATTGTATCGGTCAGTTCATTCATAAAACCCGATATTGCAGCAGCGATAAGAAGTATGATAACCATCAGATTCTTAAACTGCTCAAGAAACATACCAAAAAGTGTTTTTCTCTTTCCTTCATCAAGCTTATTTTTCCCATAAGTCTGTATCCGTTTATTTGCCTCCTCATCTGTAATTCCGTCATTACCGGAATGCAAGTATTCCAGAACCTCCTGCTCTGTCTTGGTATGAAAGAGTATATCATTTAGCTGCCGGTATACTTTCATCACCTATATCCCTCCTAAATGTAAGATATTTATATAAAAAGACTCTGCACTCAAACTGAATTCAGTTTGAGTGCAGAGTCTCACGAACAAATATGCAATAAAGCCGGGTTATCACACCGTAATGACGACTTTATTCCTGCCTGGGAAGCAGGCCGTTACTCCCTCTGTTTTGCTATTTGGCTATATGCCTTCTTTTATGACTGTCCAGATATTATTCAGTTGTTTCCAACCGGATTTCTCCCGGTCTTGCTGCGCAGGAAAGCTATTATGCCAGGCAGCAGCGATATAAATATAATTGCAAGTATTACCAGTGTAAAATTGTTTTTTACCAAGGATATATTGCCAAAGAAATATCCTCCGCTTATAAACAGCAGCACCCACATTATTCCGCCTATGACGTTATAGCTTATAAACTTCCAGTAATTCATGCTTCCCATACCGGCAACAAATGGCGCAAAGGTGCGGATTATCGGTAGAAACCTGGATATAATGATTGTTTTTCCGCCATGCCTTTCATAGAAAGCATGTGTTTTTTCAAGATATTCCTTTTTGAAGAATCTGCTATCTTTAATTTTATAAGCTTTAAGTCCAATAAATTTGCCCGCATGATAATTTACAGTATCTCCCAATATTGCTGCAATAATCAAAAGTATGGTAATAAGCTTCACATCCAGGCTTCCTGCAGCACCCAATGCACCTATTACAAATAATAGCGAGTCTCCCGGAAGAAACGGGGTAACAACCAGTCCTGTCTCACAAAATATAATGAGAAACAAAATCAAATATGTCCAAATACCGTATGTCTGTATTATTGCAGCCAGGTGTTTGTCAATGTGCAGAATAAAATCAATCAGTCCAGTAATTATTTCCATATTCATCTCCATTTCCAATCCAAATTTAGTTTATTCGGGTGCAAAGTCTTTAAGACTTTCGCCTTTGCAGTTTGTCAATTAACAAAAAAAGACCTTTAATACAGTACAAACGTATTGTACTGTATTAAAGGTCTTGCTTTCCGTCAGTGGAGTATAAAACCAGGCAATCGCATACGCCGGTTGTTGGTTCTATAGCTTGTAAGCTACTCCCCTTTAATAATATCATTATATGCTATAGCTTATTTATATGTCAATTAATTATTCGTCAGTATGCTACTTAAAATACAGCGATTGAAACAACTGCTCCTGTACTTGTAGCTTTATATTACGGAGCTAATGCCTACTAATCCGTAATCTGCAAAATATATTTGTAATTACTATATTAATTATAGTAACGCAGCTTATTATTAATAAGCTTCTACCAATACTTCAAAGTATGACTGGGGATGCACACATGCCGGACACTTTTCCGGTGCTCCTGTTCCTTCGTGAATGTATCCGCAATTACCGCATTTCCAAAGGGTTTTTTCACCTTTTTTAAACACTGAGTCATTAGTGATATTGTCAGCAAGCTTCTTATACCTTTCTTCATGGTGCTTTTCAACAGCAGCTATGAGTTTAAAAGCTGCCGCAACTTCACTAAAACCTTCTTCTTCAGCAACCTTTGCAAAAGCAGGATAAAGGTCTGTCCACTCTTCATTTTCCCCACCGGCTGCTGCTTTCAAATTATCAAGCGTCGTACCATATGCAACAGGAAAGGCAGCATTGATTTCAATCATAGCAGGAAGCTCTCCCTGCAAGCCTTCAAGCAGTAATTTATAAAACCTTTTCGCATGCTCCTTTTCATTATCGGCAGTTTCGATAAATATATTCTTTATCTGCTTATAACCTTCTTTATCCGCTACTGAAGCATAAAATGTATACCGGTTGCGGGCCTGTGATTCTCCGGCAAAGGCTTTTAGTAAGTTTTCTGCGGTTTTCGTCCCTTTTAAGTTCTTCATATATGACCTCCTAAAATTAGTAAGCTTCAAATTTATTAACAAACACTATTTTATCATATTTTTTATATTTCGATGAGCGTTTTTCCTCCATTAATCTTTCCGCTATTTTCTACAGTCCATATTATTTTTGCAAAATCAATGCAAAACTGCATATCCTTTGTCCCAAGCTTAGTCTTATAGTATCGTTTTATATTGTTGACCTCGGAAACTTTTACAAGCATTTCCTCTGCACTAGTGTTTGCTATATCAGATATTGATTTATATCCGGCTTCAGAAAAGCTTTTTGCAGCTATAGCACCTACACCGTTTATTCTGACCAGATTGCAAAGGGAGTATAATTCCTCCGCCAATTCTTGAGAAATTCCCAGCTTCTGAGCAATCTTTTTCATGTCTTTAACAGACTCATAGAATTCATAATAATCTTTAGATGATATAAAGCCTGCATTACTCACTCTATCCAGCATCTCCGCTTCTATTCCAGGAAAGTCCTTGATTAAGACTGTTTTGCATTCTAAGCTTCCAATTTCTCTTCTTAATATAGTCAGATAATCCTTTGATAATTTAGACTTTTCAGAAAATTCAATCATTTTTTTCGTAGTTGACAAAGCATCTTTTAATTCACACAGATTACCTATACCAGCATTGCAAATCGCGCTGAAACTGGCATCAATATTATTATGCAGGATTTTTCTTCCAGGTAACAGATACTGGTTTCTGAGTATTTCTCTATAATTATCAACCGGTATTTTAGAAAAATCAAAAGAATACGCCATGGCAACTCCCTCCATCTACTCGTTTAGTAGAAACTACCTAATTTTTATAACTAAATTTTTTATTGTCTCAATCAAACAATGAAATCTGAGCCGCTCCATATCCGTGTTTATATTTTTTTATTATATCATCCATTTTATATAAAATACCATTTTTTTCACATTGGCTTTTAAAAAAGCTCCACAGCTCTTTTGCTTTAGGAGAGCGGCATTCATATGCATTTCCAAAGTGTGTTATGTACTTTTCCTTAATTGCTGGAAAGAGCTTGTCTAATTCCTTATAATACCATTCTCTCTGATTTTGCCGCAAAGTCACTCCAAATGCCGGATATATGAATTTTGCCCCGCTTTCATGTGCAAGCCTGATAATACTGCTGATATTTTCCACCGTATCCTCAATAAACGGAAGTACAGGCATTAACAATATGCCGGCAAAAACACCTTCCTCAGACAGCTTTTTAAGCGCAGCAAATCTGCGAGAAGCTACACAAACATTCGGTTCTATTTTTTTGCATAGTGTATCGTCGGCTGTGGTAACTGTAATCTTTACGAGCACAGGGGAATGTTCCGATATTGCCTTTAAAATATCACTATCTCTGGAAATCAAATCGCTTTTTGTTGCAATAGAAACTCCGAACCCATAACGGTTTATCAACTCTAGAGCGCCTCTGGTCAGTTTGAATTCTTTCTCAGACGGATTATAAGGATCGCTCATAGCTCCTGTTCCTATAACACCGGTTCTTCGCTTGGATTTAAGTCCACGCTCTATTAAGGCAAGAGCATTTTCTTTTGCCCTTACCTCATCGAAATTTTCTATCCTGTAACACTCACTCCGGCTGTCACAGTAAATACATCCATGGCTGCAGCCTTTGTATATATTCATATTATAGTTGCTGCCAAACCAGGAATTGTTTTCAGTGTAGCCTGAAACAATAGCTTTTGCAGGAATAAACTTCATATCATAGGTCCTTTTCTTCAAGAAATTTATAAACTTGCTGCCAGACAATATTTATTAGGTATGACTTGGCCTTTTTAAATATTCGCAAACTATTTCTTTCAGATATTATCTGACGGCAAGCAAATCTTTTAAAATACCTGTTTCATTTATGCATATTTCTTTTGTAATATCTGAGATTGACTTCAGTATTTCATAGTTCTCTGTTTCAGACATGGTCCAAAGCAAATCTGCGATTTGATCCCATTTTTCTGAAACGGATATATACCTTTCACCAAGTTTTTCAACATGCTCACTATTTAGTATCCGGCTTGCTTCAACTAGAAAGTTCCCGTACATTTTCCTGAAAATGCCCCCGCCTGTTCCACCATCCGCACTTATCATGAAATAGTTGGCTATGCCGGCTCTCCTAATTTTATTAGTTTCAAATCTGTTCCACTTTAAAACCTCTACTGAAAATTTATCAATCCCTTTAACACCTAATAATTTAGCAGGAGGATTCAGCATACTGCTGCTTGTTTCATGGATGGCTTCTACAATTATTTCAGGTGTAACAGGTTTATAACCTGCAAAGTCAAATTCCAGATACATGTTGTTAGCCGGAAAAGGTTTGAATTTACTATTTCGCGCTTTCTCCATCTGAGAATACTCCACAAGATGGAAATCTTCTGCGATGTTTCCTTTAGGAGTTCTTATCGGATAATCGCTGTTATCCCTGTCGCTGATAACGAAGTGTTCATTTTCTTCGTCATACCCAAAAATGACTATGGCATGTCCGCCAAAATGGCTGTCCTCCTCCAGATTCAGATATTTTAGAAAGGGCATATCTGCGTAGATTAATACCGGCTTATTCATATCAATCATTTGTTTTGTTTTTTCAAATACTTGTGAATATTGTTTCCCTTTTTTACATTTAATTTTTATGTTTAATCTGTTCGCTATCTTTTCTTCAAATTCAAACCTTTTGATTCTTCCAGAAATAATCGGAGCATCTGCAAGATTAATATATACAAACCCCAATCCCGCTCCTATGCCAAAAATCATCTCTTCCGAAAAACTATACCCATAAAAATCAAAGACCTGCTTTAATGCTGTGGTAACACAATGCTTGCCGCCACAAGGGCTAAATCCTTTTACTATACTTTGCATCCTCAACTCTCCTCCCTTCGCTGCTAAACTTCCACTTGATACCGGAGTACTGTTTTAAGCTTGTCAGGTTTAGTCTTAAGAGGATTTGAAAGATATATTTCTCGATGCTTGTGGGAAACCCTCCTGTATCCATTATTTTTACAAAATTGTTCCATGATTCTAAAACTTGCCGGCTCATTATCATAGCTTCCAAGATGAAGCATCTGGCAGCACAAACCTTCGGATACTTCACCATATTCAGCTCTATCGATATATATATTAGGCTTTTTCTTTTTGGTTTCCGATTTAAAATATTCAAAAAGTTCAGGAGTCAGAAACTCCGGCTGGCGAATCATAATCCTGTATGAAAGGTTGCTTTTATCCGTAGGTGGTAGGGTTTTGTCAATCAAATCCCACTCCCCTTCCAGCGGAAATATGGTGTATTGGTAATATCCTTCCGGAACACTTTCACTTTTGTACGACATTTTTACTGCATAACTCAGACTGTAAAGCGCTCCCGTTGCAAAAGCAAATTCCTCTCCATTTGGATCTCCCTTGCCTTCAATCATTATGAAATTTATAGACGGAATTGTAACTATAACCGGGGTTTTCTTAGGTATATATAGATCCTTACACTCTTTTTTGTAATCATATATTTCTTTAGGCATCATAAACCCTCCTGAATATTTTTTAGGCACGTCTACCTCTCTGTGAAAGGGGATTATTCACATGTCCTGAAAGGTTTGCCGCCTAATATTATTCTACCAGGTATAAGTTGACAACCCATGTCATATTATAAATATTTTTTTAAACTGTCTTCCATTTTACTTTTTACTATTTTCCGGATATGCTCAGGCTCTAAGACCTCTGCATGATTTCCGTATGAAAGTATATATCCGTAAACCCACTCATCTTCCGGAAATGTTGCCGTTACAGTAAAACTTCCGTCTGCATTTCTCACTATATATCCCTGATCAAATTCATCAAAAAGTCTATACTCCATCCTTGCCTCGATTTTAAGTACAAGCTTGACCATTCTGTTATTGTATTCCTGGGGGTTGATCCAGATATTCTCAGGTGCATCTCTTTCAAATGTTTCCATAGAGCAGATAAGGTTTTTAATCCGTATAACTTTAAACATTCTGAAATCACCTTTCACTCTGCAAAAACCGTAAACATACCAGCCCTGTCCTTTAAATATAAGCTTTAAGGGTTCAACAGTTCTTTTGGTTTTTTCGCCATAAGAGCTAAAATAGTCAAAATTTACAATATTTTTATTCAGTATTGCTGTTTTGAGCAGGTTAAACTTTTCCCTTTCATCAGAGTTACTACCCCAATGAGAAAAATCAACATCAATCCAGTTTGTATTATCTTTATTGAACATAGCAGCCATTTTTTGGAGTACCGGTTGTATATCCGGAACATTTAAAGCGTTCAAACCCTGAAGTGAAGACAGTATATCAATCTGTTCCTTGTCTGAAAACACTGATTTATCGAGCACAAAACTATCCAGAAGGCTGATACCGCCTCCCTTGCCTTTATTTGTATAAACCGGTATACCGGCCGCACTGAGTGCATCTAAGTCACGATAAATAGTCCTTTTGGAAACTTCAAAATGTTCAGACAGTTCTCTAGCAGTTACCATCTTTTTATCAAGCAGAATATATACTATTTCAAGAAGTCTGTTAATCTGCATCCTACATCACCTACTTCTATTTTATCACGTATTTATACGATAGGGTTATGCAAGTGGCATATACCGGGGGACGTATATTTTTCTTATGATTTGGGTTATGGATAAATGGCTAATTCTCTAATTCTAGATAAATATCTATACTTCACCTTTGACATTCTTAGACACTATAAGTCTTCTTGTGCCAAGTACATATTCATATACCACTAATCCGATAAAAATCCCCGTACATCCTGTAAAACATCTTATAAATAAATCCCATAGGGGTATATCAAGAAAAATATTATAAAATGAATTGAACAGGAGCCAATTGGTTCCAAAAATGCTGTATGAAAAAAATAAAGATTTCAGATACTTGTTTTTAAATCTAATTCCAGGACAGAATAAATAATACATAAACCCTATCCACATACCAAATGCAAGAAGCCATATAATATCAAGTAACCCGCTTATTGTTTGGCGTTCTGCAACCGATCGGAATGTAAAATATAACTGTGTCCCATGAAAAACCGCAAAAAATAGGGCAATAAAAGGAATAGACACTAAGGAACTTAAGTTTCTTTTCATCCTATTATTTTGACTTTTACATAGAAGCGCGCCCGCTACCAGTCCAAAAAGAGATAAACATAATAAGTCCCTTATGCTGCTTCTCAAATGTTGCAAAGCATTTTCAGAATGGTTGATAACTATAAACTCTGTAAATCCAAAAAACCATACTATGCCGAAGGATCCCCCGTATATCAAACCTTTAACTAATCGATTATTATGTATACCTTCTTTTATCATATGAAAATTCAACAATAAGAACACAGTGATTATTGAACACAAAGAAATAATTGCTAATGTCTTCGTACCAGTCTTTAGAAACATACTACTTTCATATGCATCTATCAAAAATTGAGGCATGTTTCCGGTACCGTTAATAAGCTTGCTTGCTGCTCCAAACATAAGGATAGTAATAATAAGGACAAGGAAATTCTTAATAATGAATATTATGTTTTTTTTCATAAGCTTAACTCCTATTTATTAATCAATATTCAGGTATATCAATATCTTTTATTCTGCACATTTCACAATAAACCTGATCTATTGTCTTAAGAGAAATCGAACTACTTCTTCAGCGTTGCTGTATATTTCCTGTTCAGTTATCTTTCTCTTTCCCGAAAAATACATAAGAAGCATTCCATGAACTGAGTTCATAATCAAACTGCTGATTATATGCACCTTTTCATGTTCAATAATACCCTGCTGAGCCAAGTTTTTTAGAATACCTATCTGAATTCTTTCGAGACTGGGCCTTACAAACTCTTGCTTCACAACTTCTGGAGGTTCTTCGGTTTGATAAAAAAAGAAAAACTTAAAAACATTAGGATTTTGAAAATAGTAAGCTATATATTTTCTAAGAAGCTGTTTAATATCTTCGGGTGTATATTTTTCTTTAATAAAGTCACTTTCATAAATCTTAATTATATCCTGTATAAAATCTACCCCTGCATACCACAGTAAATGATCCAGACTCTCAAAGTAGTTATATATAGTAGCATATGAGTATCCTGTGGCTTCTCCTACCTTCCTGACAGATATGTTTGTGACACCTTCATTTATTAGTATTTCTTTCGCAGCATCTATAAAATATTTCTTAATTCTATTTTTCTTAACATCCTTTTTCAAAATCTCACCCCCAATCTTCTAACAGCTATATGCATACAATTACGGTCTTGTTAGTACATTTCCATATAATAAAATTAACAGTGTTAAATTTATTAACACTGTTAATTTTATTATATGGTCAGAAGTGAGCAATTGTCAACAAAAACAGCTTTATCACAAATTTGATATAGGTATTTCTCCATTCTATAGGCTATTCACTAATCTTTTGCTCTATTAATTCTTTTATCTTATTTATCTCTCCATTTGTCATATCAAACTTGCCTGGTGTTTTTTCTATCCCTTCCTCTGTAACAACAATATAATGGTCTATATTTATACCGACATGTTCAACCATTTTTTTAGCACAGGCTACCGGACAGCCATCGACTACTACAACCTTCTTAGCCTGCCTTGTTGCCTCTATAATACCCGGAATGTGTCCCCCAAGCCCTGCAAGGCAATACATTTTTGCTTTACCGTCTTTAGTAATTTCAAGAGCTGCATTATTAGAAATCTGTCCTACATTCGCCCCACCGCCTGAGCAGGCAAAAACCATAATTTCAGCAGGTTTACAGATACAAGCTTTAGACATATAATTCAACCTCGCTTTTTCTTTTTTAGTATATTAGTTATTTCTAATATACTAAAAACATTATATACTTTCTTCCACGAAATGTCAATACTTAATGAACTTAATTTCCAAATATTACTCAGCAACGTAGTTTTCTCATAACTAAATCCTGTATATCAGTTGAATATCCTTCCATAAAAAGAACAGCAAGCTCCATTATAATAATTAATGAAACTTGCTGTTTTTGCTTCCGCCAGGTAGATGGTTTCAGTTATTAATAACACATATTACCATATGCCTGATATAAGTCCCTGGTAATCTACTCTTCTCTAGCTTTTAGTCCCTCAACTATATCAAGACGATTTATTACTCTGATACTCAGGAGCATGACAAGCGCAGAAATCACTATTAATATAAGAGCTGCAAACAAATAACTCTGAGTATATATATGAGGTGTCAGTGCAAAGGAATCATTTGAAAACTCATCCTTGATGCCGAATAATATGAGATTGCCCAGCAAAAATCCAAATGGCAGAGAGATGATTATCTGCAACAAATTCTCTTTTAAGTATGCATGCATGATATCCTTTGTGCCATATCCCATAACCTTTAAAACTATAAACTCATAACTTCTTGCAGTAAGATTTATTATGCCCACTGCGTACAATACTGCAATCCCCAGTATTACTGCAAACACAATCAGTATTTGTATCATAAAGCTGATTGTATCAAGCAGCTTTAGCAGAGTATTTTTATCCTGCTCTACAGATGTAGTGCTTATTACGTTTTTATTATCATTTATGCTTTGGGAAAGTCTTTTAGCATCCATTTCTGTTCTAATAAATACAGTATTGTATATCATTTTGTCCAGTTTAAACTTATCCTTTACAAAACTATATTTTGTGTAAACATAAAAACCTGATGCCTGTATTGACGTATCACTTACACGTACTTCAATATCATTAAAGCTGCCGCCAGGCGATGATATCTTTACCCTATCACCCTTATTGACACCCAGCTTGCTTGCTACATATGCAGGAAGCACAACCCCATCTTGTGAATCTACCGGTTTATTCCTATCATTTTTTAAATCCAGCATGTTAAAACCTTCTTCAGTAACAAGAAGAGGATAGTCATATTTTGTACCGCCTTTTTCAACTTTTATCGGCAGAATAAGTGCTTTGGCATATTCCTCTACTTCAGACAGCGAGACAATATCAATATCGGTTTCCAAAGAAGTAGGTTTTACATTTACTGATAAATCATATTTAGTAACCTCTTCATAATGGGTATTGATAAGATGACTGAATGAATTCCTGAATCCAAATGCAAACACTGCCAAAGCTACAGCAGCAGTCATACCCAGTATCACTGCAAAAAACCTGCCTTTATTCCTCAATGATGTCTTTATTGCATACCGTGAATTGAATGAAAAACTGTTCCACAAGGGTTTAATTTTCTCAAGGAAGATTTTTTTGCCACTTTTTGGCCTTTCTGCATGCATAGCTTCAGCCGGGTTGATTTTCAATACTGCCTTTATTCCAATTAAATTGGACAATACACATACCAATAATGCAAGCAGGAATGCTATGCCCCATAAATTCAGATACAATTTGAAGGTAAGCCCGGGTACCTCAAACATTTCACGGAATATATCCAGTATATAGTCCCCTAGAGATACTGACAGCAAACATCCTCCAATACTTCCAAACAAGGCAGCCAGTACAGCGTATTTAGTATATATGTATAATATTCCCGCATCCGAGAGTCCTAAAGCCTTGATGATTCCTATTTGCTTGCGTTCTTTAGCTATATTTCTTTTTTGCATTACATAGATCATCATAGCCCCAATGATAAAGAACACTACAGGGAATATATACGTAAAGCTGTCTATCTGCTTTTGATCTTCTTTATACATTTTGTAGCTTGTTTGTCCGCTTTTGAATATATCATATGATATCCTTTTGGGTTTTAAAATCTCCTTGATTTTTTCTGCCGCTTCATTGTTTTCGGTTCCATTGTCAAACATGATATTAATTTGGTTATATCGGCTGTTCAGCTTTTCTTTGACAAAACCTTCGCTGGCGTATAGTAATCCGAAATCATTTGGGTCAGCCATGGGTACACTTTCACTCTGGGCAAGGTACACGTATTCGGGAGTGGCAATAAGTCCAGCTATTTTAAGATTATATACTTCTTTTTGAATTTTAAGTTCTATATTATCGCCGATTCCAAGTCCGTGCGCATCAGCATATTTTTTGAGCAGAAGACCTTCATTATCATTTTTTATATGCCTCCCACTGTATATGTAAGGTTTATTTATTGCACTTCCTTCTAAAGGTGTGGAAATAACACGCAACGTAGCATCTCCACTTTTAAAATCTGCCACAAATCTTCCTTGAGCAACCTTCACGCCATCAATCCCTGAGACCTTCTCAACGTCATTTTGTTCAAAGCCCAGGCTATATACTGTATAGTCTGCAAGAGAATAGTCCGTATAATACTGTTCTGACATCCTCTGGTATTGGTATAATACCGTTTTTAGTGTAACAAAGAATCCGACACCTATTGCAACTATCAAAGCTGCTGAAATCAACTGTGGAAGCTGTCTCTTTATTTTACGCAGTAAAAGTTTGTTTTCTATCTTCATAGTACCACCTACCATTCTACTTCATCTGGTGAAAGAGGTGATGGGTTATAAACAGTATCAATTATTTTGCCGCTTCGCATTTTAATAACTACATCAGCGACTTTTGCTATATCCTGGCTGTGGGTTATAAGTATTATGGATGTGCCATGCTTTTTATTGATATTACACAGTACATTTAAAATCATGATGCCCGTCTTAAAGTCAAGTGCACCCGTAGGTTCGTCACACAAAAGCACCTTCGGATTTTTTGCTATAGCCCGTGCAATTGATATTCTTTGCTGTTCTCCTCCCGACAGCTCAGCGGGAAAATGATTTTTCCTTTGGGACAGCCCTACAACAGCCAAAGCATTCTCTGCCCCCTCCTTTGGCAGCTTCCCGATTTCTGTGGAGAACTCTACATTTTCAATAGCAGTTAAGTTTGGCAGCAGATTATAAGACTGAAAAACAAACCCTATATTCTCTTTTCTGAATCTGGTCAACCTTCTTTGATCCAACTTTGTTATGTTTTCCCCGTTGAAAATTATCTCACCTGCTGTAGCACTATCCATTCCTCCCAATATATTCAGAAGAGTACTTTTACCCGAACCGCTGGCACCAAGAACTACTATAAATTTGCCGCTTTCGATATTGATAGAAATATCATCCAATGCACGTACTTTGTTTTCACCCTCACCATATAACTTAACAAGGTTATTAATTTCATATAAACTCATTTGCGACTCCCCGTTTCTTCAGATTAATGATTTTTGATAATAAAAAAGTTAATGAGTTAAGTGCTGCCACACCAAAAGCATCTTTTGCAATTATTGTAAGAAAATGCGCCCATCCTTTCATTATTTAGATTTTTGGGGATATGTGAAAGGAAAATAAAAAAAGACCATTAACATAACCCCAATCAATTTGGATTATGTTAAAAGTCTCGTTGCCGTATGACGGTTATAAAGCCAGGAACGGATACCCGCCCAGTATGTTGACTTTATAATTAAAACTACTCCCTCTTAACGCTTTTATTGTATTATGATTTGTGCAGGATTGTCAATAAAATATTCTAAAAACTAAACATTTCGCACAGTCAAACAAAAACTCTTTACCATATCCCGCCAAGCCTTAAACCAAGCAATTCCCTGGAAACTACAAATTTTCTTGATGTATCAAAAATACAAACCTGATACAACTTTGTCTAAAGTCCATACCTTACTATGAATCCGGTCTTTTTACCCCTTTCAAATCCTACTCTCTCATAAAACTTAAGGGTTTCTTCTCCCCTGCCTGACATTAGCATCACTTTATAGCAGCATTTTCCCTGTGCAATTTCAAGAGCCTTTTTCAACAGCCTTGTGCCGTACCCTTTATTGCGATGATCTTCATGGGTAACTACATTCTCAATTAATCCATATGGCCTTGCATTCCGTGTCATATTTTTTATTATGACGAGGACACAGGATGAAACCAGTTTTCCATCAACCTCCAAAACAAGGTAGTGCTGATTTGGATCATTAAGTATTTCTTCCCATAGAGCAGTCAGTGCTCCGTTTATTTCAAGCTCCGGGTCATCTTTGTTTAAGTGCCTGTAAAGCTCCAGTAAAGCTTCTATCTCATCTTTTTTTATATATCTGATCATTTCATTCATCATATTAGCACTCCTTTAATGCATAAAATCCTGCTTGCATGTATGAAACCCAGAATACTTCAACTGTCGAAAAACCGGCTTCCTTCAGCAGCCTCAGATGCTCTTCAATTGTTATCGGAAAATACTCCTGTCCAAATCTGGCAGCGTGTTTTTCAGCTTCAGCCAAACTCTTTCCCTCTTTTAACTGAAACCTCTTCCACCTTTCCAAGCCGACTTTAGAACCCGTCTCAGAAAAAGGTCTTATGTTTTCAAAGGTTATATATGTCCCTCCACTCTTGAGCATCCTAAAACAGTTTTCCGTCGCCGTTTTCCTTACTTCCCTGTCCATATAATGATGAGCTTGTATGGCTGTAATAATATCAAAACTTTTATCAGGCAAGCGGATATCCTGAGTAGAAGCAGCTTCCAGCACCTCTATCCTGAAATCTCCCGTTTTTGTGATTTTTCCCTTTGCTATAGCCAGCATTTCATTTGAAGGGTCTGCAAGAACAAACCTTGTGTTTTTAAAAATTTCACAAGCAGAAACACCAAATGTCCCTGTTCCACATCCTGTATCAAGCCATATAGCAGGCATAGGATCAATTGTTTTAACAAGATCAATAGTTTCCGAATGGAATAAGTTATAATACGGTATGGTGGCATTTATTTTTTCATCATACTCTGAGGCCATATGTGCAGTTTTATTATCGTTCAGCATTTTCATCCCCCATTGTATTTCATTTTTCAGATAATTTCATACCTGTCATCTATACAAGATTTACGAATTCATCTTTCAATATGGCGTAAATACAGCTATCCTCTATAATCCCGTTTTTTACAACATTACATTTCAATTCCGCTTCCAGCCTGAATCCTGCCTTTTCAAGGCTTCTCCTTGATCCGGTGTTTCTTGCAAACGGTTCAGCATATACTCTGTTTATATCGAAGTTTTCGAAAAGAAATGCAGTGATTAATCTGACAGCTTTTGTCATTATTCCCCTTCCCCAATATTCTTCTGCCAGATAATATCCAATCTCAGCATTTTTCCTATAGACATCTCCTTTCAGAAATGCTCCTATGCTTCCTGCTACCCTTCCATCTACTACAATAGCAAAAATCTTTGACAGTCCATTATTATTGTCTTTCTGAAGGGCAATAAATTCCCTCGCATCGTCAATTGTATACGGGTGTGGGAAAGCATCCCGCAAATTGTCAAAAATTTTCTTATTGTTAGCAATTTCTGCAAGTCTTTCTGCATCTGAATCTGCCCATTCCCTCAAAATAATTTTATCATTTTCAATCTTCATTAGAATCCCCCTAAGTATTTCTTTGTACATAATATTAATGAATGTTCAATCCTCGATCATTACAATGGTATTCCTTCAAATATTCTCTCACCATAGGATTAAAGGTATCAACCTCTCTTCAATGAAAATAAAACCCACAGTATCACACTTTTGTGACTCCGCGGGTATATTCCACGTGTAAGGCAACCTATCAAAAGTTGAACCTCTATGCAGCTCAAATTAATTAACTCTTACGCATACTCACTTTTAAAGTATTTTTTCATACCATTTCCAATTTGTCAATATGTATCTATAAACCGTTTTCTGACAGGGTTTCTTTCGTATATATTTGCTTTGGAAGTATTATCCGTTTCCATATATATTTGAAAAGCTTTAGCTGCCATAAGGCGTTTCCCTATATAGTCATTAACGCCATCCAATTAGCAAATTCATCTACTAGGTTACTTGACACTACAGACACTTAATGCTATTATGTACATAATTTAGTAATTTTTGTATGATTGTGTATAAATGCTACAAATTTTACACCTTATTGCTGATTCTTGAACTCAATTTAATACCAAGTCTATTAAGTGATTCCAAATATCACAAAGAAATAGAACAGTAAAGGAAGCGTGAAAGCTTTGCAATTACAAAAGGATTATGGAAAAGTAGCTATGGATTTGCATATTCCCCAAAAAGCTTATGGGCTGATAAAATTACTCAGACCCAAACAGTGGGTTAAGAATACATTTGTATTTTGCGCATTAATTTTTTCAAAAAACCTCTTCAACCGCGAACTGTTTATAGAATCTATTTATGCGTTTCTGCTTTTTTGTTGTATTTCCAGTTGTGTATATATTTTAAATGATATTGCGGATATTGAAAAAGACAGAAAACATCCTAAGAAGAAGCATCGGCCTCTCCCTGCAGGATTAATAACCAGAAAGCAGGCAGTCTTTTTCCTCATTATACTATTCACTTCCTGTGTCATTTGCTCTTATGTGTTAAGCATACCTTTCACAGTAATCATTTTATTATACTTTATCCTTAATGTTTTATACTCTTTCAAACTGAAGCAAATAGTGATAATTGATGTTATGGTCATTGCTATTGGCTTTGTCTTACGGGCTGTATCAGGAGCTATTATGATAGATGTGATAATATCACCCTGGTTAATAATATGTACTTTGCTTATTTCTTTGTTCCTGGGACTAAACAAAAGAAGAAGTGAATTTCTCATGCTTGATGAAAAATCTATAGAATGCAGAAAAACGTTGGGAGAATACTCCGTTGAAATGATTAACGAAATGTTATCAGTCGTTAGTTCGTCTACAATTATTTCCTACGCATTATACACATTTACTGCATCTGAATCTGTTTACATGATGGGTACAATCCCTTTTGTCCTTTATGGTATCTTCAGATATCAGTACCTGATATCTAAAAAAGGCTGGGGAGATACTCCTGAAGTAGTTCTTTTAAAGGATATTCCACTTATCGTTAATATACTGCTCTGGTCTGGATCTTCAATAATAATAGAGTATATTTTGTAAAATTTAGGAGGTGTGCTATTGTTGCCCTTACCGATAAAATATGCATTATTTGCTTTACTCTCCATGTGTATAAACCTCTTAACCCAATATCTGTCTTTAAATATTTACAACAAAAAATATAGCCTCTATATTGCGATTTTTTTTGGTACTCTCATTGGTTTGATAGTCAAGTTTGTATTAGATAAGAAGTTAATTTTTTATTATCGATCGAAAACAAAATCTCAAGATATTTATAAGTTTATCCTATATTCATTTCTTGGAGTGTTCACAACTTTGATATACTGGGGGTTTGAAATCTCTTTTGACTACTTCTTGAGTTTTAGTGCCGCAAAATATATAGGTGCTGTTACAGGTTTAACTATTGGTTACTTAATAAAATACAATTTGGATAAAAGATTTGTATTTAAATAACAATTTGCATCAAAGGAGGAAGTAATCGTGAAAGTATTAATTACAGGCGGGTCAGGTTTTCTAGGTATAAACCTAATAAGGTATTTCTTTAATGAAACTTGTGATTTCAAAGAAATAACTGTACTGGACGTGGCTGATTTCGATTATCCTGAAAGGGAAAAGATTACCTTCATAAAGGGTGACATCAGAGATAAGCAAATAGTATCTAAAGCTATGGAAGGTGTAGATATCGTGGTACATACAGCTGCTGCTTTGCCTTTATACAAAGAAAGTGATATTTTTTCTACTGATATAGACGGAACAAGAAATTTATTAGAAGAGTCATCTAAAAGAAACATAGCCAGATTTGTACATATCTCCTCTACAGCTGTATATGGCATTCCCGACCATCATCCTCTATGCGAAAATGACAGGCTGGATGGCGTTGGAGCCTATGGAAAAGCAAAGATAAAGGCTGAGGAAATATGCCTGGAATATAGAAAAAAGGGTATGTGTATCCCTATAATCCGGCCGAAATCTTTTATAGGACCTGAACGTTTGGGCGTTTTTGCCCTATTTTACGATTGGACCAAAGACGGAAAAGGCTTTCCTATTCTGGGAAACGGAAAAAACCGTTATCAATTCCTTGATGTAGAAGATTTATGTCACTCAATATATCTCTGTCTTACATTGGATAAGTCCAAGGTAAACGATATATTTAATATAGGGGCCGAGAAATTCACTACCATGAAGGAAGACTATCAATCAGTCCTTGACTATGCGGGATTTGGAAAGAAAATCAAATGTTTCCCTGCAGCCCCCGCTATTCTGATACTGAGATTTCTTGAACTGCTGCATCTTTCACCATTATATAAGTGGGTTTACGAAACCGCAGCAAAAGACTCTTTTGTATCCATTGAAAAGTCTAAAAAAATCCTTGGCTTCAAGCCGAAATATTCAAACAAGGATGCATTAATAAGAAACTATAAGTGGTACCTTGAAAATTTAGACAGTTTCAGGGATCAGACAGGAATCTCTCACAGAGTGCCCTGGAAACAAGGGATCTTAAAAATAGCCAAACTATTCTTCTAAATCTACCCGAACAATAAGTTTACATAATTTAAATAGGAGGTATCGGATGTGCGCATTAAACGCTGGTTTTCAACATATTATCAGGAAGTAGTATTGGTATTGCTTAGTTTAGTTATATTCAACAGGAATATGCCTTCTGCCGCTAATATTAACCCATGGACGGCAACACCTTGGGTTGTGTCGTACGAGAATGGTTTTGTATCAAGAGGATTACTTGGGACAATATTAAGCAAACTTATACCGGTTGTAACTTTAAATAATCTTCATCTTGTTTTTACAGTAGTATACTTAATATTTTTATTGGGATTATTGATTCCTCTCATAATTATTTTAAGGAAAGTAAACAGGGATGATACACTATACAAATTCATGCTATTTTTTATTCTCAATCCGGCAACGGTGGGTATGTACGCAAACAAGCCTAATTTTGGACGGTTTGATGTTTTTATGATACTTATAACTATCATTTGTTTGGTTGTATTATCAATAAAAAGGCATATATGGATTATCCCCGTGCTTATGACTCTTGGAATGCTTATACATGAAGCTTTTCTGTTTATGTATGCACCTATAATTTTGGCAGCAACACTATTTTCATTTTTCTGGAATGGTAAAAGCAAAAGCATCTTGATCAACTTTGGTGTTTCCGCATTTACACTCTTAAGTTCTTTTTTAGTATTGCAGCTATTCGGAAAGGCAGGTAATCTGGAGCTATCCGTATTTTCAGAAAAAATCCAGGCACATGCAGATTTTCCTATAGCAAAGGATATGCTTAATATGGAGTACTATTTTAGTACAAAAGAGCATATCAGCTATGTTTTGGAATTCCTGGTAAGACACAATATGGTTTTTGGCTTAATATTTGCCTTAATGATTCTAATCCCGACTTTCCTTTTGTTCAAATATGCATGGAGTTATGTATTTAAAAAGTACACATCACAACGCCTCGTTTTTATGTTATTGTGTCTGGCTACTGCAGGTCCCTTTATACTCTGTACCATTGGGATCGACTATGGAAGGTGGCTATCTTCCTTTATATTTGCTAACTTCCTAATCATATTTTATCTGATATACAATAAAGTTATCGATATTAAGGAACTTAGCAAGCGCTTCAGCAAATCATTCTACTACATATACCTGCTTATTATGATAATGTATGTAATGCTTGGTTCTATGACTGAGCTTTTAGAATTCATATAGCTCTGATATAAAATAAAAGTTCTGAAACAGTAACGTTTCAGGACTTTTATCTTATTTATCCGGTACCGGTATCTTGTGTTTCTTTATTTTCCATTTACCACCTTATTTTATTATTACACCTGGCGAATTATTATGCCAATAATAAATGGGGACAGAAAATCATCCCCATTTATCACTTAACTTTAGTCAATAGGACCCTCAATAGGACAACTGAACGGCCCGCTTCCAGAGATAAATGTTATTTCTTCCGTTTTCGCCGTTCTTCCGTCACTCGAGTAGGCGTATAACCTTATCTTCTCACCATCTTTCACCTGGACTGTTACAGCGAAATTGGGTTTATTCGGATAAACCGTGCCATGTTCCCACATCTTGGTTTTAGCACCTTTGTATTCTATGTAAACAGATTCTGTTTTCAGGTCGTTTGCACTGACTTCTTTCCACCATTCAGCACAGTTATGCAGTGACAGACCCGGATCCCAACCGGTATCATTGGTTACAACCACATTCACCGAAGCACTTTTAGTCGGGTCGGCATTACTTGTAACAACAACGTGAATTTTGGTCTGCCCGTTTACAATACTTGAAGGAGCCGTGTAAAGCCCATTTCGATCTATACTTCCCCCATTTGTTTCCTTTATCGACCAGGTTACCGCTTTATTGGCTGTCCCTGTGACAAAGGATTTGAACTGCACTGTTTTTCCGGGCTTCACCCATACATTTTGCGGAGACGCTGAAACAGCAACTGCCTGACTGAAATCCGGATCAATAAATCCCTTTCTTAAAGCTTGCATCAAGAAATTCGGGTTGGAATGGGTTTTTACATAACCCTGGTTTATAGTCCAGATTATTGTTCCACCATAACCATTTTCACGGCAGAACTTCCCCTTCTCGATAATGGATTGTTCATCTTCAAATGAAATGTATCGACTGCCAAAGCTGTCTGGTTCTTCAGGTTCCGGAATACTAAGATAAGAACACATTGCAGCAGAATCCCATTTTCTGTATTTTTCCGAATAAGCTCCTCCGTCCCCAAAAAGCCTGGATAATGAATAATGGTTGTCACCACCTGCAATAATATCACCAAGTCCGTCGGTGGGCTGATTGGGAGCAGTAATGCCGCCTTTATAGCCAATTGCGTAGAAACCTATTCCCATTCCCAGCTTCTTTTTAGGAATTCCCGCCTTTGCGTACCGATTAAGAGAATCCTCAATACTTACAGGTGTGTTGGGTTTTGCACCTTTGAGAGGACTTGTATGCCATGAGTACCAACCTGATCCAGCCCAAGCGGTACAAGGATAATAAGACATAATGTTTAGCTGGTCTACATACTTTGCAATCTCAACAATTTTGGGTTCAACCTGCTGGTAGTTCATATTTATTGCACCACATGGCATCGTTATGATTTTTCCAGGCGCAGCCGCCCTGAGTTCTTTTGCAAATGTAATAAAGAGATCCCAGTCTAAATCATTCTCCCAATCAAGGTCAATTCCATCGTATCCATAATCATTCATGGCTTTTACAAGATTTGAGATGAACAGTGCTCTATGATTACGGACAGCCCCCCGAATACTTGTTCCGTTGTCGTCTCCTCCAAGCATTAAGATGGCCTTAACTTTGTTTTGATGGGCTAATTCAGCAATTTTTCGTGCCAAACTAGGTCCTGCCGGAGCACCTATATCAAAATTGTGATCCAGTGTACCATTGGAATTGGCTTTTATTCGTCCCATCGTTATGTGGGTAAGACCGCTCCAATCAATTTTCTCAGGCGGCAACAAATCATTCTGGTATGCTACATAGTAACCATTCACCCAATTAGCACCTGATGGTGTTACCGGATCGATACTGGTTACAGTTACTGTGGCTGTTGCACTCTTTGCGGGATCTGTACAGCTTTTAGCAATTACATGGTACACACCCGGAGTCCTTGGAGCAGTATACATACCGCTACTACTAACAATACCCCCGCTTGCCCCCTCCTGTACCGACCAGGTCACAGCAGTACCGGTTGAGTTGGTTACCAATGCAGTAAACTGCTTTGATTCTCCTGCCTTTAGTGATACTGTTGTAGGAGACACTGTAACCGAAATAGGTTGAGTTGTATCCCATTCGCCGGCAGAAATCCTGGATAAGATCCACCACAACGCACGGCCTTTCATATTTGCACTTAACGGCTTTGTATGCGAACAGTATGAAGTTGACGCCTTATGAAGCAGCAGACTGTCCCGATGCGCCTTTCCCCAATCATCCATCCAATTCTTATCACCGGGATATGATGCATCTGGACTTGAATAATATGTGCCATTCTCATTTACCTTTTTTTCAAGATAACTGTTTCCATCAGGATCATGAGATTCAATATCGGCAAAATCAAATAAAATTTTGTTATTTTTAGTGCAATAATCGCGTATCAGATCATTGTTCCTGTTTGAAACTCCGCTGATACCTTGTCCGTCATTATTGCCTGTCATATATATGAATTTTATATCCGGAAACTCTTCTTCAAGCTTGTTCATAGTATCCAGATATGCTTTTATTACTCTTTCAGATGAACTAAAAAAATCGTAGCACCCTGTAAACATTGCCGTATCAAACACAGGTCTCCCCTTGCTGTCTTTCTTAGCAAGCCCTGCTCTTATTTTATCAGCCCACGGACCTATTTCCACATACTTCCCCGGAATTGCACCCACGCCAAAGTACATCAGGAGCTCCTTGCGGTCAGATTTGTTTGCATTATCTACAACATAAGGCAAATAATAATACTGCTTTGCATTAAATATATCCTTATCGTTGCCTTTCAGACCAGTTTCATTCAAACTTGCAGCCCCATACACAAGCTGCTCGCCATGAGAAGCATGCCCAAAAAAAATAGATCTGGATCTTGCCTTAAGGAAAATATCCGATGGTACTTTGCTTATATCGACAGAATTATGATCTGCAATTATTGCACCCGGTTTTTCTCCGGCTCTGCTACTGTTTGAAACTAATGCAGCTGAATCAATAGGAAGTGATAAAGCCAGCACAAAAAAACATAAAACTATTGAAAATAGTTTAAATACAACCTTTTTCACGTTTCGATACCTCCTACATTATTATAGAGTTAACTTTGATATGTGATCACATATTACTATACGTAAACTAAGTGTTTTTTTAGATAGTCGGATCTCATTTTTCGTAGGAAGTACAAATCAACAGTAGCATTTACTGAGCATTATTGTAAGACAGCCAGTGAAAAGAGCAGCCTAAAACTAAATTTCAAAGCCCTCTCTATGGTTCAATACCCCATACAAGTTTGCCCTTGTAATACGCAGTTACCTTATTCCAGTCTGTAAAGTGCCCGTCTTCAAATTCAGGGTTATATGAATAGTCATTATCCTGCTTGTATATGGTCCATTTCGCTTTATTAAACCACGAGTATATTTCAACCGATGAACCAGGAGCGCACGTTCCTCCAGTAAATGATACTTCGAGATAATAATCGGCCTTGTCTTTAGAACTTTCCATCTTTACAAATTTACCTTCTACCTTTTCCTTTCCAATAGTTGCCCAGCAGCTAAAAGTCTGATCTTCTTCACCGTCTATGGTAAAATAATACCTGAATTTTACATCCTTTAAATCAATTATTTCATCACTGTTGTTTACCACCTGAAATTCAGGGTTAATCTGCATGACATCCCCAACAGTTTTCTTTGCATTGAAATAACGTATTTTAATTTTAGCAGAAGTGTTTGATTCTGGTTTAGTCTGGACAGTACTATTCCCAGAGACTTTTCCTGCAGTTTTTGTTTCATTCCCGGAGGATTTAGGTATATCTTGTTCCTTGCTCTGAACATTTTTACTACCTTCACCGGCATTTTTTACAGGAGCCTGCTTTTGTACAGGTAATGCTGCCTTCCCCGAAGGTGCAGATGTACCGGTATCAGGATTCAGGCTGTCTGTTTGAGGCTCTCCGTCTATCTCACCTAATAATCTATCCAGAAGTGTAGAAACCTTATTATTTTTTACATCATCAAGTGAAATATCTACCCCTTTTTCTCTGGCTTTAATCAGCAAAATCTGCCTTCCGGTAGATATTCCGTTGGCATCCGCCTGTTCTTTCACAGCAGGGTCAACCTTAACTACTTTTATCAACAAATCCTTGTTTGTGCCGTTTGTGCTGTAAAAAGTCTCCAATAATTCGTCAAGCTTTTTGTCCTCATTCTTTTGATTTCCGTTAACCTTGTTCCCTTTGGAATTTAAAGTTCCTGTAATCAATAAAACACTTTTGGGGTCTTTCGGCAGCAGATACCCCATTTCCCTGGATTTTTGAACAATAAGCTCAATGCCTTTATTAACAGCCATACCTTTGATTTCAATCTTCTGCACTAATTTTTCCGCATCAGAATTTAAAGGATATATGTCAATAATCATGTTTTTTTCGTTGACTGAAAGTTCAAGACTGGGATTAATGTCCACATCTATATATGCATATATCTGATTTGAAAGTCCTTTAAAAGGCATGCTAAAATACCAAATAAAAGCTATAGCAATCACAGCAGCAATACTTGCAGCAAACGCTAGATATCTGGGTATGTTTTTGCTCCTGTTCAAAATATCCTTTTCAGTAAAGGATATCTGCTGTCCTACAAACATCTCAGCTTTTCTTCTTACAAAAACCATATTGAAATCTATGGTCATTACAAGAACACGGCTTTTTTCAATTTCCATTATAGTGCCGATTTTAATCAAATCTATCACCTTTCAAAAAAATTAATGTAACCTTTTATTACTTCAAGCTCACTTTTCATTATGAGACACAATGTTATTATAAATTTCCTGTTTCTGTCTATTGTCACCCTGTGTACATCTAAAAGCTTTATCAGATCAGTTATCGGTATGTTTCCGGTACGCATCATTTTTTCGTAAATTTCACGGTTGCCAACTATCGTATTTGCTATTTTCATACAAAGCCTTTTTGAATCGATATGTTTTGGTATGTATTTCGCAAGATCGTTAAAGGAAATCCCAAAGTCGGCAAGACGTTCTTTAAATATAAGTATCTCTTCCTTTATTTCGATATTATATGCCAAATTGTCGTTTTCTTTTAGATATTGTTCCTCAAAGCTATGTATATCATCTTCAAAATACGTAAACGGCAATATGTTTCTATTTTTTTTGTTACTTCTTATATAGTCTATAAGCCTGCGGTTTATTAAAAGGTCGGCAAAATGCAGGAAACTGCTGTTTTTTGATGCGTCATACTTATTTATCGCTTCATTAAAAGCAATCAAGCCTATACTGTATTCTTCAGAGGCTTCAATATCAACATATTTACCTGTGACACGGGCGACAGTTTTAACTATAAATGTCTTATACCTGCTGATAAAATCTTCTCTGAGATTTATATCACCACTTTGAATTTTAGTTACAACTTCCCCTTCTGAGTCTCTATGACTCTCTCTTTTAAAGAAACCAAAAAGTGTCAATTTGTCCATCCTTTTTTTGTAGTTTACATTATTCATTTATTTTACATCAGAAAACATAAATTTACAATTATATGATTTTTATGAAGATATTTATCTGATTTTTCATCTTTATTAAACAAATTAATAAAACAAATCACAGCATTTAGGTTTATACAATCTGTTTGTCTACAAACCATCGTACGTCCACTCTTGGTGTTGTATTTCTTACTCTCCTGTGATATTATTATTCCATAATATTACAAGGTGGGTTTTCTATGTCAAAACTGATAAATGCCCCCTAGTCTGTAATTTAGCAGATAAGAAATCAAATTCCTCCAAGGTTCAATAAAGAAAACACCAGAAGAAAATCATCAATAATCAGCTAAAATATGACTGAATTCTAAAGGGGTGGCAGTAAAATGCAAACGAGAACAGCAGTTAAAAAGAAAGAAGAGCAGAGTTCCGGAGGAGGTAGTAAAAGCATACCTCAAAAAGCAGCTGCACAAAAATCTGATGTAAGAACAACAGACATATCAAAACTGATTCAGCTTATTTATGACGATCCGGATACTCTGACCCTTGAAGAATTCATGCGGCTTCAAAGCTCTATAGGCTACAGGCAGGCTATAGGACTGCTGACTGATGCAAAAAAGCGTCTGGGGTTGGAGAATATAGAAGAAAAAAGTATCGATAGCTGGCTTGAAAAAATCCAAAAGCCTGTTGATGGTCTAAGGCAATCTATAGAAACATTTTATAGCGGTGCACAGGATATGAAGTTCAAATTTGATCCTGAAGAAGATGGCAAATATACAGACTGGAGGCCTACCAGCTTATTGTCAGAAGTGGTTGTAGCTGCCGGATTTTTATACGATCCCGTTCAGGACATAATATTCTCAAAAATGCATCCTTTTCAAAGAATTGGCGGGTATGCAGAATTTTACGATAAAGCAGCACCACAGGCAATGAATGCCATAATAGATTGTGAGCCCATTTATTTTAATTATGATGGGAAAGATTGGATGATAGAATTGTGGAAAGGCCAGTATGGTATGGAAACCGGTGCAGAGATCGGAATATATAACAGGGACGAAGGCAAAGTTGATGTCCGTGACGTTGCAATGGGCAGGTTTTTTGACTGCGTAAGTGATAAAGAACTGCTGAAAATGTCATTTACATTATTTAAGAATGGTAAAGAACTTTTTCATAGAAATTCGGACATTGAAAAAACAAGTGCAGTAGAAAAACACTGGTGGTTGACAGGTTTTAAGTGGGGTGAATTTACAGGAGATCCTACCAATGAGTTAACAATGGACATAAGTATCACTCTGGAAGATGAAGCTATGCGCAAAGCATTTGTTGAGGGTTTAAGGAATGTAGGCTACAAAAGCGGAGTCAGCTGGAATGATACTACAGTAAATTTTGTATTCGGCAAACCCTATTCGAAGCAAACGGATTCAAGGGCAGAGCACTCAGAAAGCATTCAAAGGAACAATAAATCTTATATAGAAAGCTACAACACCCTTAAGCAATACCTTAAAATGAGCAGTAATGACCCGAATCTTATACAGGAAAACCTGGTTAAGAAAGGTTCAAAGGAAGTAGAAGCAGCATACGATAACCTAATAAATTATTTCAAGTCCATTATAACTTCTGCTTTTAAGTGATTTACTATCTGTAAAAGTAAACAAAATAATGGTTTCAGTGGGGGTATTAACTGTGATAGGATTCGTTCTCTCATCATGTCCAGGAGATGGTAATTTTAGTGAAATGAAACTGTATGCCGGAATAAAAACGGATAATCTCGAACAGATAAATGAAGCCTTGGAAGATGGGGCCAATATAGATATAATAAGCGGAATATGCAATCCTGAGTCAAATCCGGTCAGGATTGCACTAGACAGCAACAGGCACAGAATAGCCGAACATTTGATAAGACGCGGCGCTGACCCAAACCATTCTGACAGTAACGGCATTTCACTGTTAATGTCTGCCGCATACGATTCTAATGTACATTTTTGTGAACTTCTTATAACGCATGGAGCCAAAGTTGATAAAACCGACAAAGAAGGGAATACTGCCCTGGAATATGCAGTACAAAGCAACCGTACAGAGAAAGAGATCAATTGTGTAATAGCTTTACTTCTTGATAACGGAGCCCTGATAAGACCGGAAACTTTTAAAGCTGCAATCAAAGTTAATACAATAGGTAATGGAATATTGCGCTATGGAATTATTAAGAAAATTCTGGAAGCTTTGATAAAGGAAGGTTATAAATCTGAGCTTGATCCACTGCTGGAAGCTGCTATACTTGGAAATTCAGCTATAGCAGACCTGCTCTCCTTTACAGATGAAATTACCGGTGAGTATGCTCAACAGGTTTTGTTTTATACTGCTGTATCGGGAAGAGTGGAGATAATGAAGCTCCTTGAAGAAAAAGGACTTGTTCTGGATACCTGTGATATTCGGAATAATACTCTGCTGATAAAAGCTTCGGAATACGGACAGCTGGAAATGGTGAAATACTTATTAAGCAAAGGTATAGGAATTGAGTCTAAGAATTATGACAACGACAAAGCATTAATCTCAGCAGTTAGAAATAATCATTACGAGGTAGCCGAATACCTGATAAATAAAGGGGCGGATCTTAGCCCATATGGTTTTGCCGGCGAAAAAGATTTGCTATATGAAGCAGCCCGAAACAACAACATAAAAATGATGAATCTGATAACATCCGCAGGATATCCTTTGAACAATGACACTACAGGAAAAGCAATGGCTGCGGCAACGGATAATGACCGACTTGAGGCACTTAAATACTTTTTGGATAGCGGAGCATATCCTGATATTGAATCCAGTATGGCTATGATTCCACTGGAAAACAGCTGCCTGTCAGGAAATCTTGATGCAGTTAAGCTTCTGGTAGAAACCGGCGCTGCCATTAATGGTAAAACCGGGGACGGGAAGCCCTTAAATATCGCTTCAGGGTATGGAAATAAAGACATTGTAGAGTATCTGATTAATAATGGTGCTGATGTTAATGCAACAGCTATATCAACCGCCGGAGAAAAAGCAGGCCTGAGAGGTGAATCTTCTTTAATGAAAGCTGTAGCAAGGGGTAATTTCGATATTGTAAAATTATTGGTAGAGCATGGAGCTGACCTGGAATACCAAAACCAGCGTTTGGGTATGGATACTGTAATTATTACTACTGCCGGCTGCGGAAGCAGTAATATTCTGGAATATCTTCTGCAAAAACACGTAAATATAGATTACAGAAATCAGAATGGTCAGACTGCCTTGATGCGAGCAGTGTCAAACGGCCGGACTGAAAATGTAAAGGTATTGCTGAATCATGGAGCAAATACATGCATTAAAGACGGCAGCGGGTATACAGCGTTAGATATAGCTAAAGCAAACAAATACAATGATATCATTGATATACTGGAAGCCGCCCTTGAGTGATATCCTGCAACAAGTTTATGATGTGGTGAAGCTACAGGGTTTTGTTTCCAGTCCCTCAATATGTCTATTTAAGTTGCTTTATAGCTTCTGTGTATTTTATTCTTCAACATCATAAAAATCTTTGAAATAGCTATCAATTTCACCCATTGCGATTCGGTTTTCTTCCTCATTTATTTCAAGACAATCATTTATATATTTATAGCAATACCGGCATTCAGAGCCACAGTTTCTATTCAGACAATCAATCTCTTCATTTACGAAAAACTCAAGAAATCCATTGAGCGCCTGATTTCTTATCTTGAATTTTCTATATGAATAAAGCTTAATTGCATCCATATAAGAGCTATTGCTGAACATGCCGGATTCAAAAATAACCTGAAAATTTGGTGAAAGAAAATGGCTGCTGTCTGCAAGACTCAGCAAATCAGACAAATATCCGTCATAGCTTCTGTTATAATAAGCTGATGCAGTTTTTAGCAGAGCCGGTGTGTTCTTGTTTCTTTCAGTAAGCTTGAAATTTTTTATGCCTATATCCTCATAATACTGCAAATCTTCCGGTCTTATCCAGCAGGCTTTTATCAGCTCTACAGGGTTTTCCAGAATATACCTTGTGCATTTCAAATAACACATATCCACAAGGAGTTGACTGCTTGCATTATTGTTACTTTGTGAAGTATGGCTTAAGTAATTGCCATGATATTTCTTATACGGACACCCAATGACACAACTGTTTGTTGCGATCAATCTTATATCGCAGTTTATGTTTTTGCTGATCTTTTTAAGCAGCCCAAAGTTCCTGTTTAGCGATTCAGGCAGTGTTATTTCGTCAACTCCCATCCGTTCAAAGTGTCTCGCCTTTTCTAAAGAATCAACATGTGCAGAAACAGAAAGTCCTATTTTTATTTCAGGAGCTGCTTTTTTGATAATTTCTATAAGGAATGGTATAGAAACAGTTATCCAGTCTACCTTTATGGACCTGAGCCATTCGAGTTCTTCATATACTGCTTTCAATCCTGCCTTTGTGTGTTCAATGTTGTTTATGCATGTAGAATTGAGCAGATAATCAAACTCTATTCCATTTTTATGGGCTATCTCAACATGTTCTTTTATATGCTTCCTGCTCACTTCAGGAAGCAACACAGAGGATCTGCCTCCTCCAAATATATCCCTTGATAACTTTCCATAAATTTTTTTTATATCAAAATTTTTCACCTGTGTAATAAGGTTGTGATCAAAGTTTGTCGATAGAGAAAATGGCATTTTATTCCCCCCTAATTGTTCCCAATATCATCTCTCCCACTGCAGCTTCTTCGTAAAATTTTTTACCCAGTACCTCCGATAGTGCATCCGAATCTCCCGAACCCAGAATACAACTTCCAATATCCATCGCTGTTGCTGCCAGACTGATATTCTGAAGCAAAACGCCTGTATTTTTCAGTATCAGAGAATAAGCAATTGCTTCATATTTCCACGAAACCCTCGGAAAACGTGCAGAAATCGTCAATAAAACTTGAAGTTCCTTACACTTCGAAGCCCCTTGGGCATTTAAAACCATTTTTTGCACATGGGGCGTTATTTCTGAAATAATATACAAAGAATGCTTGACCGGATCATAATAATACAAGCCCTTAGCCAAACCATCACAGTTTAAAGCCGTTATATATATTTCGAGCTCATAAATACTTCCGCCGCTTGGGTAAGGTCTCTTGCTTATTTCATGGAAAGTATCGAAACCAAAGGACTTTACCCTTGATGTCAGGTATAAAAGCTTACCCAACTGTTTCAAGGTAATAGGCTTCGACTCAAACTTTCTCGCAGAATACCTTTTTTCTATAACATCAAAAAAAGAAGATCCCTGAGTCTTTACAGCTTCTATATCGGGCTTATAGAGCATTACCGGCACTACATCCACAGGTGGCTCCTTAACAGGCGGAAGACATTTGATTGTTTTCTGAAATCTATAGGTGGCTCCGTAATCTTTTGTATGTCGCCCGTATCTGCTGCGCCCATGCAGCAAAAGGTCATGAAATTCCCATTGCCTTAGGCTGTCATCCTCTTCATTACTGTCAGAAACAAACAAAAACATGTACAGTAGCCTCAATGCAGCTTGAATTTTGCTTCCATTCCGGTCATTACCGTAAGTATCCTTCACCAAATTAATTCCATCAGGGTCAAACAGGATATTAATCAATCCGATGTCATATACTTTTACTATAACAGGGTTTAAGGCTGTCTCCATCCGTATTCCACCCTTTTCTCTGCGAATAAAAGTAAATCTGGACAGCTTGTACTCTGTATCGGCTTCAATATTCTTTTCTGTTCTGAAAGTATATTCAGACAGCATATTTACATCTAAAATTCCAGGAATACTATAGGTAAGCAGGCCTTTTGCATCTAAAAATGCAATCAATGAATAAAACAATGGCAAAACCATAAAAGAATGATTCTCAAGGATTTTATCGGTAATAGCTGAAAAGGCTGCCGGTGACTGGCTGATTTGCATTATATAAGGCTTTAAAATCAAAAATTCCTTTGACAGCTTTATTCTGTTGTCAGTTTTGCATATGTATACACTTTCATCATCTGATTCTTCTACCCATGCTTTTTTGTTTAGCCCTATATTGCATCCCAAACTCTGCAATACCTCCAAAAACTTCATAAACTAACCCTCTCCTAAAAGAAAACCGAAATCGGATTCAACTCCTCTTCTTCTTTCTTCTGCTTTAATATTTTCATTTTTACCGGCACTTCGTACAATCTACCTGGACCAAGGCGCTTCCAAAAATGCCTCAACCCGGGGACAATCACCTTAGCTACCGGCAGTCCTATATCAGGTTTTGTTATGTTCAGAAAATACACGTCCATTCCTTCATCCTTCAGTCTGTGCTGACAGTACTTAATAGATTCTATAATAGATGGTTTACAAACTACACCGTAATCACTGCTTGACTTCTTTATGCCTGAAAGCGGTATCAGATATGGCTGGTTGTCAATTGTAGCCATATCCAGCCAGCTTGAAATTGCAGGATCCTTCGAGTAACGGCCGTCATAAAGTATCGGCAGAAATTGGTTCAGCTCAATCAAAGCTCTTTCAAGTGCAATTCTTGCATCTGTGTGTGCTCCGAAACCGATCAAAGGCTTTTTGCCTTCTTTATCACATGAAACAGCAGCAAAACAAGGTATGTTCAGATCAAAGTTCAGATCGAGCACATACAAAGATCGGCCCATTGTCTTGTAATATTCAATAAGCTGGTTGAAATAGCTGTCATCAAAGCTTTTTATATCCACTTCAGGGCAGTTCAGCATATTGTACCACCAGATTGCTACGCTATCTCTCTCTATCAATTCCAGTAAACCCTGAAGTATTGCTTCCTCTATAGTATTACCTGCTGCATTTCCATTTGAATCGGGATAACAAAAACGCTTTAATTCGTCTTTTACAGGATATTGGTAATAGCAATAATTTGCGGGTAAATACTTGTAATCCTCACTTCCGAGCAATAAAACCCTGGTCCAGTCAATACTCTCCTTCTCGTCAAATTCCCCGGGAATCATGAAATAGTACTTGCTACATTCCGCATTCAGCTGTGCTCGCATTTGATACTGTTTTTTACTGAAATTCAGGCAATTATAAGGATGAATTGCTCTCCCACCAAGTTCTTCATATGTTGCATTTATAACTTCCTCTTCTCCCTGGAATGAGCAGCTGTACCTTTCGATTGCTTCACATAGCGCTCCTGCCTTTGCTTGTGAATGATTCTTACCTTTCCCCCCGCTAAAGCTTCTTATATGGTTATTGAGCCAATATAGGCTTTTGCTCTTTAACGCCGTGTTTGCACCTGAGTAATAATTATAAACAGGGGAATCCTTTTGGTCAGGTATTTGCTCCAGAGTCTGTACCACTCCTGTTATCGGGCTGACATGATGTCTATATTTTTCTATAGTACTCTCAGGAGTAGATGTTCTGAAGCCTCCATCATATGAGAGATTGCAGTTATCTTCCCTGTCCAGCAGAACTGCTTTATTCTGGATTTGGTGTATTGTCTTGGGATCACCGCATTCTGCACATTGAGGCCTTTTTACCAGTGTATGGGTATTCATGGAAAGATTGTCTGTATCAAAAGACAGCAGCTTTCCCTCCAGATTTTTACTCTCATTGAAATACAATAATTTAGCTACTTCAAGAGAAGTAATATCCGCTGCAATCCGAAGCCCTGATGCTGCTGACGGCAATGCCTGGCTATAGGTACTTTCACCTCTAATACCTCTTACAAAAGTATGTATGCTTTTGTTTAGAGATACCCTCTGCTCCAGACACTTCCAGCATCCCGTTTTAGCCGGTTCAAAAACAGGTCCGATCCAGATAATCGTTCCTGACGGCTTAACAAGCATCCATCTTTTTCCGGCCTTTAGCGCATCTTTGTTTATTTCAGAGAGTTCCGGTGACTCATAATCGTCTGTAACAATAATATCCAACATACCGGAACTGCTTACCCTGATCTTGTTTTTTTCAAAAGAGCTGTAGAATTCTTCAATACTCCCTCCATAATTGATTGCCCTGATAGAAACAGTATTTTCATTAAGGATACTGTGTAACTTTGCAGGTGACATCTCCAATTCTCCCCAGAATGCTGCCTCCTCTTTTGTATATTCACAGCAATTTCTTGTGATAATATTGCTTTTTTCCAGCTCTCTAAGAAAAAAAATCACCTCCGCTGCCGAAATGCTGCTTTCTAATGCATCAATCAAGTCATTGTCATTTGAAACCCCCTCAGATATTCTGGATAATATATGACATATCTTGGGATTTGACAAAATTATATTTTTCCTTTCAGAATATAGAATAATGGCATCCTCAACAAAACCATATGTAAACCGCGGATTTATTATTATGTTGTCAGACATTTTGCACACCTTTTCTTTTTGATTTATAATATAAAAGGGGAACACTTTTTCAAATACTGTGTATCAGATGTATGTAATAAACCTTATATTAACTAAGGGCAACAACAGCAGCAGCAGCAAGCACTGAAAGTTGTATCTCCGTCTGCCAGCAAACCGGCTGAGTTCTGTGGCTTGGCCGGAAGTGGCAGTGTTAAAACATTGTTTTGGCAGTCAAAAGATTGTGTGTTTCCTCCATCATCAATCTTTATGCTGACTCCTTCAGGCAGACTCACACCTTCACCTGCCAGAACCTTTGAAGGATTTGATACAAGCTGCTGCTTGTAAGCGGCGTCATCCCATGCTTTGACAACTATCTGAGCGTACTTTTTTACAAAGTCCTTATCATTGAAATTCATATCTAATTTCTCCTTTCAAGTGTCAATTGATTTTTCATTTTACATTATGTACTTGTTAACACTATATGTTTACAAGGTTATTTGCAGCAGTTTAGTACTTTAAAATCTGATTAAGCAGCATTCCCCTTTTATTGGCAGTATCATTATTTCTACCAGGAATCTTTAAATTAACCTGGCTATGTCGGTTTAGTCAGTCATGCTAATAACCCTCTCAACTATCGTCTATCTGTTCAAACTGAATCATTAACTCCCTTTGGGCAGTAATAACCGGAATATACTTTGTATCAACCACCACTGCCCATTTGTTTTTCAGTGCTGTTTCTTGGAAATCAGACTTGCAATAACTCTGAACTTTCATTATTTCATTTGCTGTTTTCTTGTCAAACAAAGTATGTTTCGTAACTGCAACAGTTCTGGTATCATATATGAGGTACTGTCCCATAAATTCTGTAATTGTTAATACCGGCATTTTATCCGGCCATTGTAACTTCCATCCGTTCACTATCTGGTAAATACTCTTAATAAGGTCAATATTCTCATAGGCTCCACAGCTATATGTGCCGGAAAAGCTATAAGCGAGTAGTGATACATCCGTATCATCCGGAAAAACGTTTCTATGTTTTTCACTGGGTACAAGATTTTCAATATTGTATTCATTAGGATGTTCATAGTAGCTGCTGAATCTATGAATATCAATGTGGCTGAAATTGACGGGTGGTTGCAAATGGCTTATAAGCGGCAAAATATCAAGTATTTCGCTATAAAATATTCCTTCATCTCCCGGAGCTCCCCAAAGGAGATTCCAGTGCACGTCCATGTCAATTGAACGGGCATTTCTTAGAAGAAGTATGTTTTGCCAGGCTTTCACACCTTTGTTCAAAAGCTTAAGCATACCTGTGGAAAGAGATTCGACTCCCGGCTGAATACTCTTGATGCCTGCATCAGCCAATTGTAATAATTTATAGAAATCGAGATTCGCCTTCTGTTCGTAAAAAACAGGCACCTTGTTTCCTGCCCCGATCAAGTCTGGTACGAAGGAATTAAAATACTCGTAAGGCATAATATTATCCGTCATCTGAACACGAACACCAGGGTGCTTCCCGGTAATTTCAAGAAATTCCTTCAGGATTTTTTCCCGGGATTTTTGCCGGAAACATTCCCTCTCTTTGTTTATTCCGCAGAAGGTACATTTATTTTTTGCTCCCCACCAGCATCCCCGGCTTGATTCAAGCAAAATAGCTATATCATCCGGAAGTTCACTTTCCGGCATTTGTTTAAGTTGCCGAAAAAAGTCATCGTATTTCAAGCTGCCATATGTATCAAAGTCTTTTAGCGGCTCTCCATAAAATATCCTGTCATCAGGCAGCTCATTTTTTATGTACGAATCTAAGAAGCTGGCGAAAGTCAGCTCACTTTCACCGGAAAAGACATAATCAATTGATTCCGATAGTGAGGATATTCCCTTGGACATATCCCCTTCACAGTTTGCTCCTCCGATAATTGTCACTATCGATTTATCAAACTGCTTAACCTTATTGATTACCGCTACAGCAGAATTAGTCTGTTCAAACATTGTCGAGCAGCCAACAATTTTATAATCATATTCTGAAATTGTATCTGTACAATAATTTATAAAGCTGTAGCACAATTTCTCAAGTTCAACTACTTTCTCCACATCAAAGAAATCATCATTTTGATAAAAATACTCAAATAAATCATTTGCACTGTTTTGCCCTTCTCTGCTATCCGGGAAAGAAAAAAGCTCTTCCAGCCCTCCACCTAACGCCTTCATACCATAAGCGCTCCTGGAAAACAGCCTTTCTCCAAGCATGCCTATTCTGGACTGTCTGTATATTGCTTCATAATTATTTCTTCCCATGCATGCAGCAAGTAAATTGCTGAGATAGAGAACATTTGAGCTGAACCCTTTACTTTCAGCAACCGCCTGAAGGATATGCAGACCTATAGAAGGAAATTTCAGTGAAGCAAACGGAGTTACAATAAATAGAATGTCCGTATTTTTGTCCAAAACCTTTTCCAAATATGTTCTTATAAAATCTTGCATGTATCCGTGCTCTATAATATCATCACCCCATTAGACCAGCTTTTTTAGTGTTTCGTGATACTTACAGTTAATTACTTCCAATCCGGCTTCCTTTTCCTCAACAAATAAGGAAAAATCGCAGATATTCATCTTTTGGTTTTTTATTGACTCAGCCGCTTCCAGAAGGAAATCCACATCATAAGAATACAATTCCCTGAACCAGCTTTGCAGTTCTTGTTCACATTCTTTATCACCTATAGCCGCTGCTTTATGCAAAAGATATTTTCTGGCTATACATGGCTCCAGTTTTGGTTTCCATTCATTCATCAGAATATGAAGGAGTGCAACTCTTGTATCTTGGAATTCATAACCGGTTTGATTATTTATCAATAAGTTCTTTTCTTTCAAGGAGTTATAAAGCGCAGTTCTTTCAATAGGGATATAGCAGCTTGCTGTAGAAGGTATATCCTGGCCGGCACCTAAAAATTTTGCAACTCCGGTATTTTTGAGTGTATTAAGATTTACGATGATCTCTTCAATAGTAGTAAACGGCTCAAAAATCATAAACCCGATTTCCACCTTCAGACAAAGATCAGAAATAATGTCCAGTGACTCAATATTCTGCGCTACTGTTGTCTTCTTATTATATAGATCAAGCTGTCTCTGGACAAAGCTTTCAATCCCTACAAAAAGGGTATCAAGCCCCACCTCTTTCAAAAGCCCTAGTTCCTGCTTGTTTTTGATTACATCGTTTGCTCTTGTATTAGCTATTATTTTTACATGTATGTTTCTTTCAATCATAGCCTCATAAAACTCGCGAAGCCACCTTTTTCTTCTGGCAGAACCGTCGCAGAAATTTGAATCATTGATCCGTATCATTCTTGGATTATATTCCTTGACAAGCTGTTCAATTTCATTGACGACATTAGCCACACTCCTGTACCTGATACCCTTAGTCCCATTCATCATCGAGAACTCTTCTTCACTGCAGAAGCTGCATTTTCCATAACATCCTCTTGAAGTAAGGATTGACACTATACCTGCTTTATTTCTGATAAATGCTCTCTGCGGGAAAGGCAATTGATCCAGATATGACGTCGATGGCTTTATTTCATTCTGTATTATGTCCCCTCCGTTTTTATAGGCAATATTCCCCAACGCTCTCCAATCTCTTCGGTTTGCAACTGCTTCTGCAATATCTGCTACTGTATATTCGCCTTCTCCCAAAACACAGCAATCTATATTTTCATTTGCATTTAATACTGTTTCATAGCTCAAAGTAGCAAAATAACCGCCGGCAAATATGAATGTATTAGGATGTATGGACTTAACTACACTGATTATTCTGTTTGCATCTGAAAAATTGAAATAAAACATGGAAATGCCTATTATGTCATATTTATATACAGCCAATATGCATATCAACTCTTCCAATGAAATGTTTTGACCGGGACAGTCATAAACATCTGCTTCATACCCTTTCATCTGAAGGCAGGAAGCAATATATGCAATACCCAAATAAGGCATCGTGGAAAAATTTTCTGACCATTCACTCCCCACAGTTCTTCCCCAGATGTTTGGGGGATTAATTAGGCATATCTTCATTATTGACTCCTTGTAATCCGTCAGATGTGTTACTAAAAAACACCCTTGACCTTACAACAATCCACAAGCAGGCAAATCTGTATCTTAATCCTCCATTGTGCAGCAACACTGAGTTGTAAGAATATCTATAACTGTAATAAAAATGAAAAAAATATGTCCATATCAATACTTGGTATTTTCTAGGTGATAATTTGTACATTTATACACATATTACTAAAAATATCATAATTCGTCAATATTTGTTTTTTTTCTTCAAAATTAGACATCAGAGATGCTTGTTGGAAAGCATATAATTAACTACAAGGCTTTATTTGAACTGATTAATAATTAGAGATGAAACAAATCGTTTCAGATAGGAATTTTACAAGTTTTTTAATATGGCTTAATATTATCTTTAGCCGCTCTTTACAATATTATGGGTTAAGCTCCGGATAAGAAACGGCTAAGAACCTACCCGGCTGTATTTCATAATTCCTAATATTTCCTCCTGAACTTCATATAATCTTAACTCGTCTATTTCTTGGAATATCCTCAGGCAAGCCTTTGCTGCTTTTACAAACTGCAAGTAGTCACAATTTCCTGCACGTTCACCAATACCTCCGATTGTACAGTCAACAAAAGAGGCGCCACCCTTGACAGCCGATAAAGAATTGGAAACCGCCATGCCCATATCATTATGAGTATGTATCTCAATATCTATTTTCATTTTCTTTTTTATGATTTTTATATCATCATAAATCCGCTTTCTATAAAGTATCCCCACTGTGTCTGCATACCTTACCCTATTCACACCCTCCCGAAGTACAGCAGTCATAATCTGCAGCAAAAATTCCATGTCAGCCCTTGATGCATCCTCTAATCCTATTGTGACTTCATGGCTTTTTTTCTGTGCATAAGCTATACATCTTTTTAAATTTTCCAAAATCCATTCTCTGTCTTTTCCGAGCTTTGCCCTGATCTGTATATCAGATGACGGTACCGATATATGTATTATATCAGCCCCACAGCCAACAGATTGTTTGATGTCCTCGATATTCAGCCTGTTCCAGGTTGATATTCTGCTTTTCAAGCTGAGTGCCGACATTCTTTTTATACTCTGCTTTTCCTCTTCACCCATGGCAGGTATTCCGGCTTCGATCTGGTAAATACCGATAGAATCCAGAATTCTGGCTATATGTACTTTTTGATTTACACCCAGTGCTATTCCTGCTTTCTGTTCGCCATCCCTCAAGGTTGTATCAACAATATGTACGTCCATCATAATCCCCCCATAAAATTCTATATATTTGATATAGCAGGCAATTTCAGCAAGTCTATAATTTCATTATCCTCAAGATTTCTTTGGAGTGAAATACTCCTTTCCCTTATTACTTTTAAGAAATCTGCTACCTCAACATGCTCCCCCTCAATTCCAAGCTCCTGCAGCTTTTTCATAACGGACTTTCTACCTGAATGCTTGCCTATGGATAATTTTCTTTTCTGTCCAACAATCTCAGGATCATATGGCTCATAAGTCATAGGGTTTTTGCTTATACCATCGGCATGTATACCCGATTCGTACCTGAAAATATTTTCTCCGATCACCGGCATGTTTTCCGGAATTCCAATACCTGCAGCCTCTGAAAAAACTCTTGCCAGATCAGGTAATATATTTAGCCTGATCCTTTCAGACGCATTAGTCATTACCTTAACAAACGCCAATACCTGTTCAATGGCAGCATAGCCCGAATTTCCCCCATAGCCTGTAAATGATGCGGTAATGCAATCAGCGGTATCCATTATTGCATCTACTGCTGAAGCAGTTGCATTATAGAAAATATTTTCCGGGCAAATGTCGATACTTACCCCCAGTACCCTTTTAATACTGTCGCAAAGCCTCAGCCACGAGGTTGATACAAAGCGGTTCAGCCCTATTATTCTTATATTTCTGATACTCTTTATCCAATTCTTATCCTTTAACCTTCTCAGATTTTTTAAATCTTCAATTGTCTCCGCTCTGACCTCTATCGTAATATCCTTGTGCTGTAGACCCAGCTCGTTAAGAATACTATCGAAGTGAAGAACATTACTGTTTATTACAACAGCCTTAAAAGAAAATAGTGATAATCCTTCCAGTGCTGATTCCGAATCAACTCTGTATAGAAAATCCGGTTCTGCAGGTAGTTCGCCTGCTATTTCAAGTATGCGAAGGTCTACTTCTATAAAATCTACACCAAGGGTATTCAGCATCCGGCTCAGATTTAAAATATCTATCCTTCTTAATTCCTTATTAGAACAAAATACTTCCGGCAGTGTCCTGTCTATTATTTTCTTGTTTCTTTGTCTATTAATATCCATTTCCATCACCCCCACACTCAACCTCTGAAAATAATCTTCAGTATGAAAAGCAGGAGAAAAGAAATTACTAAAAGTAATATTGAAACAGAAGCAGCCAACATTATATCCGTTTGCAGGAGAGTATATATTTGAAGTGGAATCGTACGGGTTATTCCGCTCATATTCCCAGCAAACATTATCGTAGCTCCGAACTCGCCCAATGCCCTTGTCCACGAAAGCATAAGCCCGGCTATCAAAGGCTTTGCCAGCATGGGAATTATTACTCTTATAAATGTCTCCACTTTCCCCAAGCCAAGCAGATAGGAAACTTCAAATATTTCAGCGTCAATTGTGTCCATACCTGTTTTCAATACTTGTATGTAGAAGCCTGATGCAACAAAAAACTGTGATAAAACAACCGCAGCAGGGGTAAAAACCACTTCAATATTCAGCCGGTCAAGACAGGCTCCTATAAACCCTGTTCTACCAAACGCCAGGAGCAGGCCGATTCCTGCAACAGCCGGAGGTAATACAGTAGGCATACATACCAGGATCTCCAGTATCTTCGAAAATGTATTTTCTTTTTTGGTTGACAGGTAAAACACTACAGGCGTGCATATTAAGAAAATAAGCAGGACAGTAAAAAGAGTGGTTTGGGTACTTATCCTCAAAGCAGCCATATTATCAGTTTTTGCAAGCGAAGAAAAGATGTTTTTTATACCTGCTGAAGAAAAAATGGCATAAATCGGGATAGCAATCACTATAAAGTACAGAATACTAAAAAGCAATGTTACGGGACGCAATAACCATTCCCTGTCAAATCTCAGCCTATGAACCGCTGCAACATTTTCTACATGCATTTTCCCATAGGTACAATTCCCATTTACTGTCCTTTCCATAAACCCACATCCCATCAACTTAATAATGCTTTGTATTTATAAAAGAAAACAAAACCTGCAATGTGTTACAATTGATCATTAACATCATAATCTAGTCATCAGTAATAAAATTATGCTTTTTCAAAATTTCCTTCCCTCTGTCGGATAATAAAAAATTGAAGAATTTAAGGGCTTCCGTATTGCTCTCGGAGTCTTTTAAAACGGCTGCCGGGTAATCTGAGCTGAATCTTTCAAAAACAGGCAGACTTATATATTCAATCTTTCCTGATAAAGCCCTAGTAATATCCGTCCTATAGACAATACCAACATCCACTTCATTTAACACGACCTTACCGACAACATCCTTAACATTAAGCTCTATGGTTTTTATATTACTTTCTATCCTGCTTTTTTCCTCATCATCCATTTCACCATTGCCCAAAGCCTCTTCAACCACCTGTTCCCAGTACATCCCTACAGGTACGCTTTTGTCACCTACAGCAATTTTCATACCATCCGCGGCTAAATCACCCAGTTTTTTTACACTGTAACTGCTGCTTGAATTTTTGATCAGTACAAGTTTGTTTTTTGCAAATATTGAATATTTATTTAGGTATCCCTTTTCTTTAAGTTCATTAATATATCTGGTATTTGCGCTTGCAAATATATCAGCTTTCACACCATTTTCAACCGACGTCTTCAATACCTGGCTTCCAGCAAAATTAAAGACAACTTTCGCTCTGCCGTTTTCAAGCCCTTCAAATTCAGCTCCCAGTTCAGTAAAACTCTCGGTAAGGCTTGCTGCAGCAAATACTATGATTTCCTGCGGTTTATCCTGGTCAACATGTGTTTTTCCAATCCCGCAACCAATAAATATATATGAAAAAACTATACAGGTAAAATACACACATATTCTTTTAGCCATTTCCCCAACCTCATCTTATTTCGAGTCTCTCAACCTTTTTGCCATTTTCAAAATGAGATTCTACAATTTCTGCTACATCCCCGGCAGTCACTTCCTTGTACCATACTCCTTCAGGATAAACAACCACGATAGTACCCGTGCTGCATATTCCGAAGCATCCTGTATTTGTTACCATTACCTCCCCCGACAACTCTCTGCTGTCGATCTCTTCCATTAACGCCTGGACTATTCCCACTGAGTCCTTTGAATGGCAATATCCCTTCTGCTGCCCATTAATCCTTGAACTTGTACAAACAAATACGTGATATTTTGGTTTTACCATGATTGCACTCTCCTCTTATATCCTTAATAAATACGCTGGTCAGACTTATACTACACCTGCCATATGCTCTTCTTTATCCACGATTTCGGTTATAGCCTGTCTAATAGCATCCTCAACCGGACTGCATACCTGGATAACCCTGATATTTTTTTCTTCGAGCCTTTTCATAGGACCGTACCCTATCCGCATTACAAGGATCGCATTGCAGTCCTCAATCATTTTTATAATACTGGTGATTTTGGTTTCCTCGCTGTCACATTCTTCCCCGCCGTCACAATATTTTATAACACGGCGTTTTTCTATAAAGCTTATGGCTGAATCAATATATCCATATATATGAAACTCCTCTGCATGCCCGAAATGCTGGTCAACAAGCACACCCGACTTAGTGGCGACAGCAAAGGTATAGGAGGCCTTTTTACTTTCCTTTACCTTTATGCTGCATCCCCCGCATTTGCTGCTTCTGAATTCGGATGACCGGTCCTGTCCCAATGTGCCGACAGCGTCAGCCCTGCACTGTTTACAATGGTACATCTGCTTCAAATCAATTTCACATCTTTTTCGTAAAGCATTGAGTTCAATGTTGTTTGTCATTGGCATATTTTCAAAAACACTTCCTTTTGCAGGTATAAGAGGCATTATATTTGTCATGAAAGCACCACATTCTTTGGCTTTCTTCACAACCAAGCCGATGTGATCATCGTTTATTCCCTTTATCATTACAATGTTTACTTTGCATACAACACCTTTCCACGAAAGATATTTCAGACCTGCCAGCTGGTTTGCTATCAAAACTTCAGCAGCGTACTTTCCTGTAAGTTTAGAACCCATATAGTTTACTTCTTTATATATTTTTGCACCTATCTCAGCATCAATTGCATTTATGGTTATAGTAACGTGTGATACCCCAAGCTTTATAATTTCTTCTGCATAGAACGGAAGCATCAATCCATTAGTGGATAGACAAAAGGTAATATCAGGCTCCGCTTCCCTTATCAGCTTTACAGCTTTCCTTGTGTTCTCAAAGTCAGCCAGTGCATCACCAGGTCCCGCAATTCCTACTACTCTCAGATTGTCGATCTTTTCTCTTATCAGTACAAATTTTGCTGCTGCTGCTTCCGGAGACAGTACTTCACTTGTTACCCCAGGCCTGCTTTCATTTACACAATCAAACTTTCTATTGCAGTAGTTGCAGGATATGTTGCATGCAGGCGCTACAGGTATATGCATCCTTGCATTGCTGCATGCCCCGCCCGAGAAGCAGGGATGCGATGCTGTTTTATCCTCTTTTCCCATACCTTCATATCCCCTTCCGTCGAAGTATTTGCTAAACATAACTGACCTGTATTTCTCATATTTCTTTTCGAGAAGTGTGTTGGTTATCTCATCCAAAAGCCTTAATGTCCCGCTGTACCCGGTATATGCCAGTCTTTGTCCTCCTACCCTGTCGTGAATAGGGAATCCTGCTCTGACTAGCGGAACACCCTCTTTTTCAGTAATCATCTTGCCATCCGAGTTCCCTATAAGGATATTGGCATTCAATTCTTTAACATACGACTGTATTGTTTCAAAGTCAGTTTCGTCAATAACTACAGGTGCTTCATTGTTCCGAATGCCTTCCACAAGCTGCTTTAAAACCTTATTCTGACTCCCGGTGCTTATGAGAACAGGCGTTATTCCATTTTCAAGGCACATGCTGCTGATTGCAAACACCAGTTCAGGCTCACCATATATGACTGCTCTGCCTTCAGCATTATGTTTATGTGAATCAATCATTCCATCTAGGAGTCTCCCCCGTTCTTCCTGCAAGGAAGGCGGTACAGGTTTTCCTGCCAGTTTTGAAAGAATATTGATAAACTTATCTGTATTTCTGACCCCTATCGGCAGCGGACACCGGAACAACGGAACATTGAAATTTTCCTTCAAAAACACGCCTGGCGATATGCTTTCAGGGATTGTAAGCCCCAGTTCTATCGTCGCTATGGCTCCTCCCATCATCTTTATGTCCTGCAGCCTGGTACCTCCTTCAGGTATTCTTTTAAAATCTTTATTATAGGGTGAATCCAACGTTCTGGATACATCAGGAAGCAATACATAATCTATATTGAACGCTTCTAAAATAGCCTTGATGTTTCTTACGTCTCCGGGATTTAAACTGGGAGTTATAATGTTAATCCTTTTATTTGGTTTGTCGTCTGCTGAAAATTCCTTCACTATACCTGTTAATGCAGCAAAGTATCCTTCAAATTGTGTACCCCCGTAGCCTGGGGTACAGAGCGGAACTACAAAGCACCTTTCCAGGCCTTCTTCCTCCATGTATTCCCGGGTGATCCTTTTAATGTCCTCTCCTATGGTTTCCGCCAGACAGGTTGTTGCTACGCCGATTATCTCAGGATTATAGAGCCTTATAACATTCCTGAGTGCTTTTTTTAAGTTGCTCTCACCGCCGTAAACCGTGCCCTCTTCATTCAGTGAGGAGGATGCTACATCTATGGGTTCATTATAATGTCCGGCCATATGCCTTCTGATGTAAGTACTGCAACCTTGGGAACCATGGAGGATAATCATGCTGTTTCCTATGCCTTTAATGGCTGATACAGCCCCCATCGGCATGCACATCTTACAGGGATTTATATTTAAATTTACAAAATTGCGGTTTTTCATAGTTAACCTCCAGTTCCAGCAGCTTATTATGCTTCATTCAACAGTTCCCATACCGGGCTGTTTATAGTCCGATCAACTTCTTTTGCAAAATTGACCGCACCTTCAAATCCGCATAGGGGATGTTTTCTTTCATGGTTATGGTCACAAAATGCAATCCCGAGCTTGTAAGCCAGAGGCCTTTCCTTGACACCGCCAACCAGAATGTCAGCGCCTTTTTCTTTTATAAACCTCTCAAGCTCTGCCGGGTTTGTATCATCCAGTATTACAGTTCCAGGCTTTGACAAGCTTTTAATTATTTCGTATTCATCCTTTTTTCCTGTTTGTGTTCCAACCATAACTGTCTCAATTCCCAAATCCTCAAACTGTTTTATTAGAGATATTGCTTTAAACCCTCCACCCACATATATAGCCGCTTTTTTACCTTTTAGCCTGTTTTTGTACGGATTTAGCCGGGCATGTGCTTCTGCCTCCCATTGCGCTATAAGCTCCCTGGCTTTTTGTACAGTTTGCGGGTCTTTAACTGCTTCTGCAACCCTTATCAGCGAATTTTTTGTATCTTCAATACCAAAAAAACTTACCTTGATAAAGGGTATGCCGTACCTTGCCTCCATCTCCCTGGCAAGATACGTCATTGACCCTGCACACTGTACTATATTTAATGACGAACCGGTTGCTTTAATAATTTCTTTGCATCTTGAGTCCCCTGTAATTTTAGCTGTAACTTCAATTCCAATCTCTTTCAGGTAGTTTGTTATGATCCACATTTCTCCGGCCAGATTAAAATCGCCGAGAAAATTAATACCCCTAGCCCGTGGTAAACCACTCCTATACTTTACATTTTCAAGCTGTACCGGCTTATCAACGTGCGAATACTCCATAAGTTGTATCAGCGCATTGCAAGCTGCCTTGTAGCCCATGGATTTATTGCCCGCAAAACCACTTGATTTCACTGGAATGACCCTTATGGAATGCTTCTTTTCCGCAGCCTTGCATACACTTTCAATGTCATCCCCTATTACACCCACAATACATGTAGCGTATACAAAAATGTATTCTGCATTAAACTTTTCAACAATTTCATCTATTGCTCCAGCTAATTTTTTTTCTCCTCCAAAAATGACATCATTCTCCCTGAGGTCTGTTGAAAAGCTGTTTCTATAGGTTTCCGGCCCGCTTGACAGACTTCCTCTTATATCCCATGTATAGCTTGCGCATCCGATAGGGCCATGAACTATATGAAAAGCGTCAGTGATGGGATTGAGCACAACTCTTGCTCCGCAGTATACACATGCGCGCTGGCTTACAGAGCCTGCCACACTGTCTGCTTCACACTTGATATTTCCTCCCTTTTCACTATTACAGCATATAGATGCTTTTCTTTCATCCAGTATCGCTACTCCTGGATTGCTTCTCATAACAGTCACCCTCTCTATAATTTGTTTAACCCTACCCACTGCTACATAATAAGCTCCATATCCTCATCTGCACAATCTCTGTCTTGCCTGTCAAGCAGTGTATTACTTATCATCTCTATCAACCTCATGGCACCCTTGTAGCCTACTATAGGCATATAGGAATGAACACTCCTGTCAAGGATGGGAAATCCAACCCTTACAAAGGGTATATCCTCTGCCCGTGATATATACTTGCCATAAGTGGTACCTAAAAGCAGATCAACAGCTTCTTCCTTTATCCACTGGTGAAGTGTGAATAAATCTCCCCCACTCTTCACCTTTCCTTCTATCCCGGCTTCCTTCAGCATATCTCCTACGCTTCTTTCAAAAGCCTCTCCCGGTGTTCCTGTAAGTACATATTTCGGTATCATTCCAAGATTTATGGCAAATTCAGTAAGAGCTGTCACCACATCAGGGTCTCCAAAGATTGCACAAGTTTTACCATGATAATGGTAGTGACAATCAACCATAACATCCACAACCTGGCCCCGTTCCTCCTCAAGCTCTTGAGGAATCTGCTTTCCAGTTAGCTTGGAAAGAGCCATCAGGAAGTCATCTGTCGCTTTGATGCCAATCGGAGTTTTTAATACCCTTGCAGGAACCTTGCATTTTTTTTCAAGCTCATATGCACCGTCTGAAGCTGCAAAATATCCAAAGGCCAAAGTAGCTGTTGAATTTCCTGCATCAATGATTTCCTGCGGCTTTGTGCCTCCCGAAGGATACATTTCATACTTTCCTGTCATCGGCGCGTCAAGCACTCCGCTGGTATCCGGCAGCATGATAAATTCAATTCCCATAGTTTTTATGATCCTCTTCATTTCCCGCATGTCTCCCGGATTTACAAAGCCGGGTATTATGTTGATTTTCCCATTGCTGCTTCCGCTTTTCACAGAAAGGTATTTCACCATAGCCTTAACCATATTTGAAAATCCGGTTATATGTGAGCCGACATAGCTGGGCGTATTGGCATGAATAACTATCTTCCCTTCCGGCACCTGTGACTGCATTATGAATGTCGGAATATCGTCTCCTATCGTTTCGGAAAGACATGTTGTATGAATAGCAACAACATCCGGATCATAGATTGAGAATATATTTTTTATAGCTGTTTTCAGGTTTGCACCCCCTCCAAAGACAGATGCACCTTCTGTAAAAGAGCTTGTTGAAGCCATTACAGGATCCCTGAAATTCCTGGTCAAAAACTTTCTGTGATATGCACAGCACCCCTGTGAGCCATGGCTGTGAGGCAGGCATCTGTGTATCCCCAGAGCTGCGTACATGGCACCTACAGGTTGGCATGTTTTAGCAGGATTTATTACCAATGCTTCTCTTTTCACATAATCTTTCGGTGTATTATCCAACATTTTCATTCCCCCCTATATAACTTCCTTCAATCAATGGTTCCATTTTCCACGGAGGATTAACAAACTTCCAGGAAGGTGTGGTAAGTCCCATTACAATATCCCTTGCAAAGTTCACAGCCCCTCTAAAACCAGCGTATGGGCCGCTGTAATCATAGGAATGCAGCTGTTTTGAGAAAATCCCGGCTTTGTGTGCTACATATTTATCCTTTATTCCCGAACAGAAGATATCTGGTTTCAGCATCCTCAAAAATTCTTCTGTCTCATAATGGTTTAAATCATCAACGACAATACTTCCATTTTTCATATCTTTCATCATTCCTGCATAATAGTTCAACGGAATTTCATCTTTCAGTTTTTCATATCTTTCATTAGATAAAACTACTCTATAATGCTTCTCATCGGGCTCCAGTTCCAGATTCTCTATGTTTTTGCTGTCAGCATCTTCCTTTATGAGAGGTATAGCTTCTCTGCCCTCGTAATCATCCCTGTGTGCAAATTCATATCCTGCAAGTATTGTCTCAACTCCGAGATCTTCAAGCAGCTTGTGATAGTGATGCGCCCTTGACCCTCCGACAAAAAGCGCCGCTGTCTTTCCACTACAGATACTCTTGTATGTTGACATCTGTGGAGTTATGTCAGCAAGTTCTTCCTCTATAACCTCTTCAGTCCTTTTTATCAGAGCAGGGTCATCGAAATATTTTGCAATATCCCTCAAGCTCTTGATTGTACTCTTTACTCCAATAAAATTTACCTTTATCCAGTCTGTTCCGTATTTTGTTTTCATCATTTCGCCGATATAGTTGATCGAGCGGTGGCACTGCACTACATTAAGATCTGCCATATGAGCATTTTTCAATTGCTCTACAGTACCATTCCCGGTCATCATAGATACAATATTGTAGCCGATTTTCTTTAAAATCCTTTCAAGCTCCCAGCCGTCTCCGCCTATATTGTATTCCCCCAGGACATTTATGGAGAATTTACCTGCCACAGCATCTCCTGTGCCGATAATATGCCTGATAAGCCCATTATTCGCAATATGATGTCCTCCTGACTGGCTTACACCTTTGTATCCCTCACAGCTGAATGCCAGTACTTTGATTCCGTATTCCTTTTGTGCCCATGCAGCAACCGCATTTATATCATCTCCAATCAGACCGACAGGACATGTGGAGCATATCATTACAGTCTTGGGTTTGAAAATTTCTACCGCTTCTGTTATAGCCTTTCTAAGCTTTTTTTCGCCCCCGAAAACTATATCGCCTTCCTGTAAATCTGTTGAAAAGCAGTAGTTAAGAAGATTCATTCCGCCGTCTTCAGATCTCCCTTTGTTCCTTCTTGTACCCCACGTATAATATCCACAACCTATAGGACCGTGTGTCAAAATTACTGCATCCCTCAGAGGTCCAAGTACAACACCCTTGCATCCAGCATAGCAGCAGCCTCTGTTGGTTATGATTCCGGGAATAGTCCTTGTATTGGCAGTTATGGTTTGCTGCTCCTGTTCCACCCCACTGTTCTTTACCAGAATGTGTTCCTTCCTGTTTTTGAAAACACCCGCAGGGTAATTCTCAATAATTCTTCCCAATTTTCCTCTCATTGTGATTCCCTCCGTTTTCAGACTGCATCTTCTCCCATTTCACCTGTTCTGATTCTTACTGTTTCAGAAACCGGCATTACAAATATCTTCCCATCGCCAGGATTTCCTTTGCTGTTCACTCTGATTATGGTATCAACCGCTTTTTTTACTTCATCATCCTTTACTACAAGCGAAAGAAGCCTTTTAGGTATTAATCTGTGCTCTTCAGTGATAGTCTCTGCAACTACCGGCGGCGCACTTTGCATTCCCGTTATCATGTTCTGAATCAGAGAAAAATCTACTTTCTTTCGGCCCCGCCCTATCACCTTACGACAGTTTAGTGCCGGAAACCCATCTGCCAGAAGGGCTTGCTTAGTCTGGTTAATCATATTCATTCTAATAACAGCCATAACTTCTTTCATAACAGCTCCCCCTTTCTAAAGTTGGTTTACACCGGAGCTTATCGTATAAGCTTCCTCCACAGGACTGACAAATATTTTCCCATCACCGAATGCACCCTTTTCGCCTGTTTTTGCATTTTTCATAATTATTTTTATTACATCATCCTTATCTTCGTCTTTTACAACCATCATCAGCATTTCTTTTGGAATCTCATCATAAAATACATCTCCAACTTTTACTCCTCTTTGTTTGCCACGACCCATAACATCCATCTTCGTCACAGCTGGAAAACCCGCATCACATAATTCTGACAATACTGCTCCAACTTTTTCGGGCCTGATAATTGCTCTTATCATCAACATAGGAATCTCCTCCTTGTATTTATTAATTCTTCAGCCTGTCTTGCTAAATATCCAATATGCCGTGCTCCATCAAAATCGCTTCCAATCTGTCTTGCGGCATCGGCTTTGGTACTACAAACATGTCATTGCTGTCAATCGCCCTGGCGAGGCCTCTATATGCGTCTGCCTGAGCAGCCTGAGGGTCATAGTCTATTACAGTTTTTTTGTTAATCTCTGCTCTTTGAACCATATTGTCTCTAGGCACAAAATATATAAGCTGACTCCCAAGCTCTTTAGCGAAAGCCTCCAACAACTCCCTCTCTCCGTCAACCTTTCTGCTGTTGCAAATTATACCGCCAAGGCGGGTGCCCCCGGTATTCGCATACTTTTGAACACCCTTGCAAATGTTGTTGGCAGCATACAACGCCATCATCTCGCCACTTGCAACAATATAAATCTCCTGTGCCTTTCCTTCTCTGATAGGCATTGCAAACCCGCCGCAGACAACGTCTCCGAGTACATCATAGAATACATAATCCAGATCATCGGTGTAGGCTCCCAGCTGCTCCAGCATGTTGATCGAGGTAATTATTCCTCTTCCTGCACAACCTACTCCAGGTTCTGGCCCACCGGATTCAACGCATCTGATTCCAAAAACTCCATTTTTCATTATGTTTTCAAGTTCAACTTCTTCACCTTCTTCCCTGAGAGTATCCAATACACTCTTTTGAGCCAGACCTCCAAGAACAAGCCTTGTTGAATCAGCTTTTGGGTCACACCCGACTATCATAATGTTTTTTCCCATTTCGCCTAAACCTGCTGTCAGGTTTTGAGTTGTTGTGGACTTTCCAATGCCACCTTTTCCATAAATAGCTACCTGTCTCATAGTTAATACCTCCTGCTTTTGAATTTATAGTTTAAAAAACAAAAAGGCACCAAAATCAATAATTGATTCTGGCGCCTTGGCCTTTTGATATAAAAATCTTTCAGTGGATTCTATATCGGATATTAAATTTATTAACCTTATTATAACTGATGTTCCTAATAATGTCAACCCTATTTTGCAATTTTATTACTAAAATCCTGCATTTTAATTTCTGGCAAGTATAATTGCTTCTGCAATTTCCTTCATTGCAATCCTGTTATCTCTGCTTTTTTTCTTAATAGCTTCATATGCTTCAGATTCGGTATACCCTTCTTTTTCAACCAAAATCCATTTTGCCTTTTCAACAACTTTTCTGCTAACAATCGTATCATTAAGCTTTTTTACCTTTTGCTCATATTCCATAACCCTCTTGTAATTCATAAGTGTCAAATCAGCAATCTGAATTACTGCTTCATCAAATACAGGTTTGGTCAAATATGTTATTATTCTGGAGTTCCTTAAAAAATTAAGAATCTCATCATTCCGTGTCTCAAAGACAAGGACACATGCAGTAAGCAGTTCTTCATCCAGTACTTCAAGAGTATTCCTGATTTCCGTAAACTTATTGGTAATTTCAATAACGACAAATTCTGGATAACAGCTCCTTACATGCTTTAAAATATTATGAGTATCATTGGAATATCCCAAAAATATATGTCCATTTGAAACAAGGGAATTTTTGATCACTGAAAGAGTCTTCTTATCATTCCCAAATAAAATGAATTTTGCATAATCCACCTTTATCCCTCCAGTAGCTCCCTCATTGATAAGATTTTGTAAACATTGTACAGACTTTAATTCGTAAAAGTTTTTATTTCAACTATACTTACTTTCTTTGAAAAAAGCTCGCAAAGCATAGTCATTTCAGTCAAACTCGGCGTATGAACAGCTTTAAGTTTTCCATTCGGCAGCGCAGGTATGAGTCTCATGGATTTTACTCCAAGCTCTCTGCACAATTCACTGATATTGAAAATATCATCTCTGTTAATATCCGGGAAAAAGATAGTGTTTATCTTAACTTCTATCCCATTCTTTATACAAAGCTTTATTCCCTCAATCTGACTTTCCCTCAAAGTGTCTGCTATCTTAGCCTTATCGTTTATAATCCTTTCATCCTTTATTAATCTTGAATATAGTTTATAGCTCGATTCCGGATATATGGAGTTTAGGGATACTTCCACCATTCCAACATTTAAACGCAGTAAATCATCTATCCTTTCCTTCAGCAGCAGTCCGTTTGTGCTTATGCTGAATATATGATTAGGCAAATGTACATTAAGCCTTTTTAAGACTTCAAAGGTTTGTTTATTAAATAATGGTTCACCAGGGCCTGAAATCTTAATAACCTTTATACTCTTGTTTTTATTTGCACATGAAACCGCCCAGTTAACCGCTTGCCGCGGAGTCATTACCCGGCTTAACACTGACGGATTATTTGCATTACAAATACAATCACTATCTCTAGAACAGAAGTTACACATCATATTGCACGCAGGAGCAACGGGAAGTGCCAGTTCTTCAAACCATGCAGTTATCAACCTGCTTTTAGCGGATATTTTTTCCTTTGCTATGCTTCCAATCATAAAACCACTCCCCTTTCAAAATTAAAGCAATAACCGGAATAAAACTACAAAAAAAGCTCTCCCATAACAGCATTATCTGTTTCAGGAAAGCTTCCACGCTAATCGTCATAGGTTACATCAAGGTAACCTAGATTATTAATATAGTAAAAATAATAGCATAAATAAAATATATTTGCAAGTTTATTGTATCAAAATTTCATAATTAATTTTATGGTACAGAATCCTCCCTTTACATAATAGATAATACAGTAAACTCACCGTAAACATTGAAAGTAAATTAGAGTACTCCTGCATTTCTGTAGAAATTAATCATTTATCCAGCTTCACCCGGGTAATATACCTGCTTAACGCTATTTCTTATTATTGCCCCATTCATAGGTCAAGCTGTTTCTACATATACTATAATATTCTTTTATAGGGGTGTGGCTGTTGTGAATAGTTCCAGATCTTTATCCCCCGATAAAGCAGCACAAAACTGGATACTCTTAGGTATACCTGTCCTCAGTATCGCAGGCTGTCTTATGCACTTTGTATACGAATGGTCAGGTAATCTGACAGCAGTAGGCATCTTTTCCCCAGTAAACGAAAGTGTATGGGAGCATTTGAAATTGACATTTTGGCCTATGCTCATCTGGTGGATTTCAGGATATTACCTGCTAAATAAAAGAGGAAAAATATCAGCAGCCCAGTGGTTTTCTTCCTGTACTGCAGCAGAGTTAGTATGTCCTATGGTTATAGTATCCTTCTTCTATTCATATACGGGCGCTTTGGGTATCGAATCACTCATACTTGATATCTTTTCATTATTCCTTGGCATAATTGCAGCCCAGAGCTTTTCACTTCACTTATATAAAAATGCAGAATTCGGCAATTATTGCTTGTATATTTCTATTACTACACTTGCTTTACTTGCAGCCGCCTTCACGATTTTTACCTTTACCCCCCCGCAGCTCCCTCTGTTTATGGATTCGTAAAAAGGCGGTTATGCTAATGGAACATATCACCTGTATATATTGAAACACCCTTTTATTTTAAACCACAGAAACTAGGTTCATATCCATCTTATTCAGAAATTGGCTTCCCCGCCTCAATCAACGCCTTATTACCTATGAGGAAAAATCCCTGGATAAACATCAGTATACCTGTTCCCATCAACAGCCATTCAATCACGATTACATCGGACAGAGGACCAAACACAAGCATTCCCAGCGGCATCATAGAACTTGATATCATACCTAAAACACCAAATACCCTGCCTAGAAAGTCTTTTTCTACCTTCTGCTGTAATAAAACCGTTGCAGGTGTATTGAACATCGGCATGGTAACTCCAACCAAGCCCATGAAAATCAAATACAACCAAAAAACCGGAATAAGACCAAACGCGAAAGTACATCCACCTATAAAGAGACTTGCAAGAGTCATCGTATGAATTTTGTTCTTGAATCCACCCCAGGAAGCCATTGTGATACCTCCCGCCATCATACCTATTGAAAAAGCGATTTCAATAGCAGTCAGGCGCCAGACATCGTCACCAAAGTTCCGTGTAACCTGCAACGGGGTCAAAAACGCAACAGGCGCTGCAAGGAAAAAGAAAAAGGCGCAAAATATAAAGAATTTTTTGACATAGTCATGGTTTTTTATGTAGACAAACCCTTCCCGCATATCGGCAAAATAGCTTAGGGTTTGTTTTTCCAGGGCCTTTGCATGAGCCGGCACCTTTAAGAATAAAAATAACGTTACAACTGCTACAGCTGCTGTGATAACATCTATAAAGAATATGATTTCAATAGTAGCAAGGGTAAGCAGTGCACCGCTGAGCATCGGAGCCAGAAGCATAACCATGGATTGGATAGTGCTGCTTGTCGCATTCACCTGTGTAAGTTTATCTTCCGGCACGAGCTGGGGAATGAAAGCTCCGACCGCAGGTGTTTGAATCCCTGTACCAAAAGCTCTTATAGTAGAAATCACAAAAAGCAGCCATACCTCTCCGTATCCCATCAAGAACAGCACGGCCAAAACAAGCGTTGCTATGGCAATCATACAATCTGCCAAAATAATAAGCATCTTGCGATTGTAGCGGTCCGCCCATACTCCTGCAAAGGGCGAAAGGAAGAAAGTCGGCAGAAAACCGCAAATAATTGCTATGGTCATCATTACACCTGACTGTGTTTTCAATGTAATATACCATGTAATCGCGTACTGAACCAGCATAGATCCAAAAAGAGATATGGTCTGACTGGTTAAGAAAAGAATTATGTTATGTTTCCAACTCTTATTCATACTTATAATATACTCCTATTCCATATTTCTATAACAGTTTGCTGTGCTCGCCTTAACGATAACGCAATAACAGTGTTTTCCTGCTAACACAGTACTATTTATTTTAGAGTATTATCGCAGCTTAATATTACAGATTAGTATCTTATCCTTTTATACACACATAATTCTAACTTATTCCAAGCTGTTTGTCTGTACAAATTTATAGAATTTCCATATTTGATGTTGTGCCCTGCTTCCAGAAATAATTTCTTTTGCAGGGCACTGTTTATTCTTTATTCAGAAATATAGTAATTCATGCTAAAGCTTTAAAACGTTCATTCAGATATTTTGCCGCCTCAGTCATCAGCATCTTTCCTATTTCATCTACATGCCTATTCTTCCAACTTTCAAGGTTTGTACCCTTTACCCATTGATTAAACGCACCGAGAGAAGGCCCGCAGTGTATCTGATAATCAATTCTGCTGCTTTGGTCACCATTTAATGCAAGCAGATTTGTATAGGCAAAATACCATCTAAATATCATAGCCATCTTATGCTTGGGGTTTCTTTCCGCCTTCTCGATTTCCTCAGCAGAATAGCGGGCCTTAACCTTTTCATACACTTCATCAATACTTCTTTTAAAATACCTTTCTTCCAGTTCTTTTTTTGTTTTACTGTCAATTTCGTCCAAAGAATTGTATTGACGGTACAGGTCATATAATCTATTTGCTCTTGCCGGAAAAAACACCCCTCTTTTCAACACCTGTACTTTAGCACCTATTTCAAACATATCTCCTGCAGGTGCATAATCAGTATCCTGTATGTTTACTTCCTGCAGTAAATCCTTAACTTCATTGCTGGTGCCCGATTCAAAAGTACACTGGTTTACCGAGCCTGTCATAATAAAATCCGCCCCCAATACAAATGCCGCCGCCGCAGCTTCAGGAGTACCAATACCACCTGCAGCTCCAACCCTGATATTTTTGTTGTAGCAGTATTTACTCATCATATTGTTTCTTAATTTTATGATAACCGGCACTAATGCATAAGCCACCCCATGATCGGTATGTCCGCCCGAATCTGCTTCAGCACACAGATCATCGGCCATTGGAATTAACCTTGCCAAGTCGGCCTCATCTTTAGTTATTTTGTTTTCCAGAAGCAGTTTATTCACAATCCGCTCCGGAGCAGGACTTAAAAAGGCTTCTGCAACCTCTGGCCTGGATATCTTTGCAATTATTCTGTTTTTAGCTTCCGCTCTACCCGCCTTATCCTTTGTCAAACCTTTTAGCCTGTATTTTACCAGAGCGGGTGTTATGCTCATAAACCCAGCGGCTTCAACTCTCCGTACTCCATGCTTCAAAAACATATCTACCAGACGTTCTTCTCTGTCCAGCCTGTTAGGATTGTGAAGAAGATTCATTCCATAAGCTTCGCCATTTTTTAGTTCACTCTGAATATATTTTATTGCTTCTTCTATTTCAGCACTATCAAGTCCGCCAGTTCCGAAGAAACCCATCATTCCAGCCTTTCCTACACTCACTATCATTTCCTTTGAAGCAATTCCTTTATACATCGCCCCTGTCAGATATGCATATCTGATGCCATAATCACTCTTAAATTCACTGCTTCCAAGGGATTCCGGAGTAATATGGCAGCACGATCCAGCAGCTTTGTTTTCTTTGCTTGCCGAAACCTCCCTGCCTACAGCTGATACCTCCTCATAAACGCACCCAACAGGTTTTTCAATCACTTCCTCCTCCATATCCTCTTCAATCTCATCATCAGTAATAAGAGGCTGAGCTTCTCTTTGTATCGTTTTGACAAGGCCGGTAAGAATATTCCCTGGCCCAACCTGAACTATTTCTTCCACATTCTTCCCCATGAGATACCTTATACTCTCTGTCCATTTGACTGAGTTGGTTATCTGTATGGCTAGAGTACTTTTTAGATCTTTTTGTCTGTAAGGCCTTGCATATACATTTGAAATTACCGGAGTTTTCATTTTTAAAAATTCAAACTGCTCCATAAATTCTTCAAAACTCTTCCTTGCATCCTCCATATATCTTGAATGAAATGCCCCGCTTACTTTCAACACAATATATCTCATGGCACCGGAAGCTTCAAATATGGATTGCGCCTGTTCAACTGACTTTTTAGGTCCTGACACTACTATTTGTGTCGGAGCATTGAAGTTTGCAATATCCAAATCAATTAATTTATTCTTATCGATGACTTCCCTAACCTTTTCTTCACTCAAGCCAATAACCGCAGCCATTCCCCCTTCGGTTGCCTGACTCATTAGTTCCCCTCTTTTTTTTACAAGCTTTATCCCCGTCTCAAAGTCAAAAACTCCGGAAGCTAAAAGGGCATTATATTCACCCAGGCTGTGCCCCGCCACATAATCCGGCTCCTTTCCCAACTGTTTTATTTTTTTTAGATAGGTCAGTGCATTTACTACATACAGTGCCGGTTGTGTAAAATTTGTCTGCCCTAACTGCTCCTCAGGATCTTCCATGCATAACTTTCTTATAGAATACCCCAGTATTTTATCCGCTTTCGCGGTCAGTTCACCGAATTCTTCAAACAGGTCGCCTCCCATACCTTTTACCTGAGAACCCTGTCCCGGAAAAACATATGCTATCATGCTATACCCCTTCCTTTCTATATTAAGATTAGACAATATTTATAAACGCTTATTTTGCTATATCAAACGCATAAATTCGCTTAATTTCTGCTCTGGATTATCAACAAAGCCTTTTAGTAAAATATGCATATTCTTCAACATCTGAGAAATCTCCTTACTATCGAAGCAGCGTTTATAGTAAACCATATTTATGCATGTTCCTACATCCAGCGGAAGTATTTCCACCCTTAGAGGTTGGTCTGTCTGAGCCAGAGCACGGATGGAACCTGCACCGATTTGTGAAAACTTTTTAAAAGCAGCCGATAGCTGGGGAATCTGTTCGCTTACTGTATAGCTTTCAAACAGCAGGTTTTCTCTTGCTATTCCGCACCACTCATAGATTTTCCGTATCGGAGTATATTCATAGCTTATTACCTCCATTCCATTCCCTTGCAGTTCTTTCAGCCAGGGCAACAGGCCTGCTCCTAAATCGATCCGAACCCGTACAGGAAGGATATTAAAATGCTGCCCCACACTATCTTCTATACCTGCAAGCGCAGTACCACGTCCGGAAAAGACAGAACCGAAAACCACATCATTTTTGCCGCTCCTACGGGCTAACTGCAGTGCCCATGCTGCTTGCACCAAAGTATACATTGTTATATGCTGTTGCTTTGTAAAAACTGTAAGTCCTTCCATCAGTTCCTGCGGTATTACACTCCACTCAGCATGCATTACAGCTTCTTCATCAGTACTATGCCCGTTTATGACCTGTACCAGGGGAGTCGGTACTGTAACGCCATCAAGGTTTTCCCTCCAGAATCTTTCAGCCTTAACCAAATCCTGCTGACGCTGCCATGCTATGAAGTTTCTGTATGAAGAAACCGGTTCGACTTCTATCTTTCTACCTTCACAATAAGCTTCGTAAAAGTCAAGCAGATTCCTCATTATAACGGGATAGCTCCACCCGTCCTGTACCATCAGATTTATAGCATGAATAAAATAGTATTCATCCTCATTTATTTTAATAAGAGATATGCGCGTTTGAGGTACAGGTCCATTTATTTTAAAATCCTCTTTGCGGAAGACATTCATATATGCTTCCAAATGCGTTTTCTGAATATCCAGGGGAATATGAGTCCAGTCTTCCTGCTCCATCCTTATGCTCACATCCCTGAACACAACCTGCATAGGTTCATCCAACCCTTCCCATACAAACGATGTGCGTAGGACAGGATACTTCTTTACTATATTTTGCCATGCCTTTTCAAAAGCAGAGACATTAAACTCTTTTCCTTTTATAACATAAACCGTATCAACCATATAGAGGCCCGTATCATTGGCATTGAGTCTGCGGAAAAGCATATTCTCCTGTACTGCACTTAGAGGATATACATCCTCTATACCTTGTATTTCAGAAAGCATCCCGTTGATTCTTGCCCGATCATGCTCAGTCAGTTGAATTTCCAGCCTTTTCCCATGTAAAGTTAAATTGGAGTCTGTTGGGTTTATCTGTTTATCATCTTCAATCAAACACATATTTATGATTTCTGCCAGACCGGCTATGGTCTGGTGCTGGAAAATTTGTTGCGGAGTAAGCTCAATGCCCTTCTGTTTAGCTCTGGCCACTACCTGTATGCTTTGAATGGAGTTTGCACCTAATTCAAAAAAATTGTTCTTTATACCGACACGTTCCAGGCCTAATACATCTGCCCAAATTTCAGCAAGGATTTTTTCTGTTTGTGTTACGGGCTCAACATAGTCCTCTTCCATATCGGGTATTTCCAACAACGGTGCAGGAAACGCCTTCCTGTCCAGCTTCCCGTTCGAATCCACCGGCATTTCCTTGAGAACCATAAAGGCAGAAGGTATCATATAATCCGGAAGTTTCTCCTTTAGATAACTTCGCAGCTGCGGTATCAATGTCCGGGTAATCCTATCCAGCAAGGGATTGTTTGCATAGCATTCCAGCTGTTTACCGGCAGGTGCGCTGAAAGGGTGTATTGCAATTGTCATATCATCTTCATTATCTCCGGATATCTGTTTGCGCCTTAAAATCACCTGAAGCCTGCCGTCATTACACCCGTTTGCCCAGGCAATGCTGGCATTATACTGCAGCTCACAGCATAGATCCCATAATTCCTCCGGATCTACCCCTGTATCATCCTTACAGCTGTTTATAATCTGTCTCAGTTCACCTACGCTCTCAGGGCATCTGGTGTCAGAGAGCAGTTTTAAGCACCTGTTGATAGATCCAAGCCTCTTATTTGGAACATTAGTAATACCGAGTATATCCGTTCGGCTGCTTACCAAGGTTTGACGAAGCCGATCCAAATCCAACATTTCATTTTGCCAGTCCAGCCATGGAAAATCCATGACATGCTGCACTTTTTTACCGATATGAAGTATGACATCATAGCGGTATATGCTCATCTCATTAAGGTGACAGCCGCGTTTTATCTGGAATTCCACGTGACTGATTTGAGGTGTTTCACTTTGAAGTGCCAAAAAGAATTCAGGATCAATAACCAGCTCATTCTCCTGATGCATGCGCTTTTGGGTACGATGCCTCAGTTGTTTGATTGTCAGCGAATCCTGAGCCTTCGCGAGCTCTACGTCAGTATGGAATGCCTCCAGCAGGGGCAGACTTCGTATATCACCAATAAATATATATCCGGTATGGGCTATCAATTCTGCTGCATTTCTAATTACCCCGGACAGATACTCAATTCCCGGGAAATACTGAACTACCGAGTTCATGACAACAACATCAAATTTTTTGCCCTCAAGCCCGGAAAAATCATCAGCATTTTTCCTCAGTAATTTTACATGAGATAAATCCCCTCTCCGTTCTAACAAATGATCAGTGACATAATCGACGGCTGCCGCAGAAATATCTGTTCCCCAGTATTGCTCACAGCTTGGAGCAATCCGGGACAGCAGAAGCCCTGTACCACATCCGATTTCCAGTACATTCCGCGGCTTTAGTGCGAGGATACGTTCAACTGTAGAATCTACCCATTCACGCATCTCCTCCATGGACAAGGGAAGTCCGGTGTAGCTGCTGTTCCAGCTAGATATATTGAAGCCTTCATCCTTTTGATGTTCGCTTGTATCATATGCCTCGTCAAACACCTTTTCCCATTCTGAAACCTGTACATAAGGCAGTTCCTCGCCAGTTAAGCCTTCAACCTCTTCCTGCACGTGCAAAGCAGGATTCACATATGCTACCAGTTGTTTTTGCCCCGGTATATATTCGTTATCCCTCGCCAGAACTACTGCTTTCTGGACAGTAGGGTACTGTTCGAGAACAGCTTCAATCTCAGGCAATTCTATCCTAAATCCGCGCACCTTTACTTGAAAATCAATTCTACCGAGAAATTCAATATTGCCATCTGGCATATAACGTGCCAAATCTCCGGTTCTATAGAGCCGCGTCCCTTGTTCAGTACTGAAAAGATTCGGAATGAATCTCTCATCTGTCAGCTCCTGACGTCTGTAATAGCCACGAGCCAGCTGAACACCACCGATATGCAACTCACCAGGCACTCCGACAGGTACAGGGTTTAAATACTTATCAAGCAGATATATCTGTGTGTTCGCTACCGGGCGGCCGATTGGAACTGTCCTCAGACCGTCTTTCTGGCTGCAGGCCCAGAAAGTAACATCAATCGCCGCTTCTGTCGGGCCATAGAGATTGTGCAGTTCTGCGTGAAGCCGTTCAAAAAAGTATTCCTGAAGGGAAAGTGATAATGCCTCTCCACTGCAGATAACCCTCTTTAATGAATTACAGCCTTCAATTTCCTTTTCTTCTAGAAATACCTGCAGCATGGAAGGCACAAAATGAACAGTAGTAATATTTTCACTTTTAATAAGCCTGGCTAGATAAGCCGGATCCTTATGGCCTTCCGGCTTGGCTAAAACCATACAGGCACCTGTAGCCAACGGCCAGAAAAACTCCCATACCGATACATCAAAACTAAATGGAGTCTTCTGTAAAATCCGGTCACTCGTATCAAGCTGATATTGCTGCTGCATCCACAAAAGCCGGTTTACAATACCCCTGTGCGTGTTCATGGCACCTTTGGGCTTGCCTGTGGAACCTGAAGTGTAAATCACATATGCAAGATTATTACTTACAGCCCCGCTAGCTGTACCTACTCTGCTCTCCTTACTGATAATATCCCAGTCAGAGTCCAGACATACAACTTTGGCTCCATGCTCAGGCAGATCAGCGTACAGATGCTTTTGGGTCAAAAGCAGCGGTACTTGTGCATCAGCCATCATAAAAGCTAAACGCTCCCTCGGATATGCAGGGTCTAAAGGAACGTAGGCACCACCTGCTTTAAGAATGCCCAGCAGCCCTATCACCATCTCTATGGACCGTTCCACAGAGATACCGACAAGAACTTCCGGCCCTACACCCATCCTGCGGAGATAATTTGCAAGCTGATTGGCCCGCTGGTCAAGCTCCTTATAAGTCAATTTCGTATTCTCAAAAATTACTGCCGGAAAGTCAGGTGTAAAAGCAGCCTGTGATTCAACCAGTTCGTGCAGGCAAAGATTCTGTTGAGGGTAATTTATAGCAGTATCATTCCAATCAAATAACAGCTTCTCTTTCTCTTTCTCAGATAAGATAGGAAGACCGGAAATCCTTTGTTCTGGGTTTGACACAATACCGGCAAGTAGTATTTCATAGCTTTCCAGCATCCGCATTATGGTAGATTCACTAAATATGTCTGAATTATATTCCACTTCACCATCCAGCATATCGTCTTTTTCTACTAGCTGTATCCATAAATCAAACTTAGATGTATCATTTCGGATTTCTTCACCACCTTCATAAGCAATATCAAATTCATTTGTCGGTATCTGGAACTTTTGAAAGTTCTGCAGGACAAAACACACCTGAAAAAGTGGATTCTGACTCATATTACGCTCAGGCTGCAAGTCTTCCACCAATAACTCAAATGGCACATCCTGATGCATATAAGCCCCATTTGCAACTTCACGTACCCGTCCCAATAGCTCCAGAAAGCTTGGATCACCCGACAGGTTCGTTTTATACACAAGTGTGTTGGCGAAAAAGCCGATCAAATTCTCAATTTCTGTCCTATTCCTGTTTGCTATGGGTGATCCCACTAATACCTCTTCTTGTCCGCTGTACCGATGCAGCAGAATATTTAGTGCACCAAGCATAACCATATACAAAGTAGCATTTTGTTGCTCACTTAGTGATTTAAGCGATTTTGTAAGAGAAGTCGGCAGTCTGAACTTGAAATTGCCTCCCTTGAAAGTCTGTACAGGCGGTCGTGTATGATCCAAAGGTAGTTCAAATGCATTTTTTTCTCCTCCAAGCTTCTCCCGCCAGTAATCCAGCTGTGATTCAAGCACTTCGCCTTGCAGCCACTGCCGCTGCCATATTGAGAAATCAGCATACTGAATGGGAAGTTCGGGAAGAGGAGACTGCTCCCCTTTGGAAAAGGCTATATAGTGAGTGACTAACTCTTTAAAGAAAACACTCAATATGGACCAGCCATCAATTACTATATGATGTACATTTACTAGCAATATGTATTTCTGATTCCCCATATTAAACAAAGTAACACGCAAAAGAGGGCCTTGAGACAAACTAAATATATATTTTGCTTCCTCTTTGGCCAGTTGTCCAAATTCAGCCTCCCGCTCAGATTCGGGATATACAGTCATATCAATAACAGGAAGCTTCAATATCAACTCCGGCGAAATTACCTGGAAGGGCTGCCCGTTATCACTCTCGAAAGTAGTCCTCAGAACCTCGTGCCGACGGACTATTTCATTGATGCTCTGTTCAAATATTTCCTCCCGTATGTTGCCCGATAAATGCAGCGCCATAACCACGTTATAGGCAGGGCTGTTTGGAACCAGCTGATCCAGGAACCATAGTCTTTGTTGTGCAAAGGAAAGCGGTATCCGTTCCTCCTGTTTACGTTTTGGTATAGCTGCAGCATTGACCTTAACTTTTGAATGTTTCAGCTTTTCCAGAATCGCTAGTTTTTCCGGCGAAAGCATGGATTTACGTTCTGAAAAAATATTATTATCCGACATATTTACTCCCCTTTTACTAAAATATTAATTTGACACCATGTGTCAGTTGGATTTTATGACTAGACCTTGACACAATAATCATATTGTAAGCTGCATTGCTGCATCCTCCGGAAGCTCTTCAAGCTTTTCTATGATCTCACGTTCAAGTAATTCTGCCATACCTGCAACTGTTGAAGCCGTAAAGAGCTCTTTCAAGCTTAGTTCAAAGGGATAGCTCTCCCTTAACCTGGAGATCACCCTGGTAGCCATAATAGAGTCTCCGCCCAACTCCTGAAAATTATCATAGATTCCGACCTTTTCAATGCCAAGCACCTCCTTCCAGATTTCCACAATAGTATTTTCAAAATCATTACGCACTCCATCATTATTTTCACCGGTATGAGCTACGACCTGGTCTTGCAATGTTTCTGCCGGTGAAAGGTCTTTTATCTTATATGGTGCCGCTATGTCATCTGCCTCTTTGCCCGTTTGAGCTACCCAATACCTCTTTGGGCTAAAAGGATAGGTAGGAAGCGGTATTTTGGAAAACCGCTCATTTGAAAACAGCTTTTCAAACTCTAGTGAATATCCCTGTGTATACAGGCTTGCAATAGTAGACAGGTATTCCAGATATTCGTCAGCAGAATCCGTATTCAGGCAGTTTTGAATGCATTCATTTCCAAACCTTTTCATGAACGCCTGCTCTTTATTAGCGCTTTCCACAGGTTCTGATAAATAAACCTGTGAAGGCTTATCTCTTCTCAACCATTTCTTTAGGAGCATACCCAGCTCATCCCAGCTCCTGGCCACACATGCCAGCCTGTAAGCAAAGTGTTTTCTTCCCAGAAGAAGAGTATAGCTCACATTCCCACAGTCTATCCTGGTTTCCTTCTCACAATACTCAATCAGCTGTCCGGCCTGTCTCTGAAGCTGCTCAAGAGAACGTGCGGATAAAACTATCAGATAACCGGGTTTTTCTGAATGCTTAGACTCTATAGCCGGAGCTTCTTCAATAACCATATGTGCATTGGTCCCACTGAAGCCAAAAGAACTGACAGCTGCACATCGTTTGGTAGCAGGCATTACCTCCCAATCCTTGAGATGTGTATTAATATAGAATGGGCTGCCCTCAAATCGGATATTAGAATTAACCGATTCAAAGTGAAGTGATGCAGGAATCTGTCTATGCTTTAGTGACAACAGGATTTTTATCACTCCGGCAACTCCTGCAGCAGTAGCAGTATGACCCAGATTAGTCTTGATTGATCCTATCGCACAGTATTCCTTTTTGTCTGTATCTTTCCGGAAAGCTCTGGCCAATGCTCCAAACTCGATTGGATCACCCAGTTTTGTGCCTGTACCATGAGCTTCAACCATCTGGATATCTCCGGCACTAATATTAAAGGCATCATATACATAGCGTTCCAAGCTTTCCTGAGAATTGGCACTAGGTGCCGTAATTCCATTAGTAGTCCCATCCTGGTTAATTCCCGAACCCCGGATAACTCCGTAAATATGGTCACCATCCTCAATGGCATCCTTAAGCCGTTTCAGAACAACTACTCCGACACCCTCGCCAGGGACAAAGCCGTCTGCCTTCTGATCAAACGTACGGCATCTCCCCGAGGGTGACATCATTTCTGCCCGGTTTCCTGCTATATAGTATTCGGGTGTACACTGTATGAATACCCCGCCGCCTAGTGCCATTTCCGTTTCGCCTGTCCAAAGCCCCTGACAGGCCAGATGAATTGCAACCAAAGAACTTGAGCACGCAGTATTGACTGATATTGCAGGTCCTCGAAGGTTTAGGTAGTAGGCTATGCGGGCAGGAATAACGGAGCTGTTGTTGCCCCACATTGCTTGCGCCGGGGCATCATTGCCAAACAGCCTGTTATAGTCTCCATCTCCGCACCCAACATAAACTCCGCATATACATCCCTCGACACCTGCTCCTGCATATCCGGCGTCCTCCAATGCCTTCCATGACTCCTCAAGAAAAAGCCTCTGCTGTGGATCCATATAGGTAGCTTCTAGTCCGGAAATATTAAAAAAGGAAGAATCAAACTTTTCAATACTCTCTAAAAAACTACCGTATTTGCAGAATTTTTCATTATCCGTGTGATATTGTGAAAGGTTCCATCTTGTAACCTCTTCAACCAGGTCGACGCCATTTGCAAGATTCTCCCACAAGTCATTTACCGTCTTTGATCCTGCAAACCGTCCACTCATACCAATAATAGCAATTGGCTCTTTTGAACCCGCACCTTCTGTACACTCCTGTTTCTTTCCGGTTTCATCCCCTTCCAAAAGTTCCTTTCTTCTAAGAATTCTCTTGGTTTTTGGGTAAACGATATCACTCTCTTGCACATCTGAGCTGGAACTGTTGTCTAAATCCATACATTTCGCATTCTTTTCCAGCCCTTTGACAAGTATATCTTTATATTGCGAAAGAATATGTGCTGTCAGTTGGTTTACAGAGCTGTAACTAAAAAGGCTTGTAGTTTCCAGGTCGATCATCAGCGCCTGGTTAATAAGCTGAACCAACTGAACTCCGGTAATGGAATCCAAACCATAGTCAGCGAAGGATTCATCAAAGTCTATGGCCTTGGCATTTACTTTTAATGCTTCCGATAATTTTTCTATAATTAATTCTTTAACATGATCCTGGACAATTTTCTCAGTTATGCCGGCATCCCCTTGTTTTTTTACTCTTTTCTCTGCTGACTGCTGCTGTATCTTCCTGAAGCACTCTTCCGATGCCTTCTCTTCACCAGATCCCAACCAGTCCGTTTCCTGCTTACTTGTCTTATAAGCCGGTTGCACATGGGGTTTTGATTGCTGTCTTTTGCGGATTATCCCGTTGCTTTGGGCGACAATAATCTGCTGTCCCAGCTTATGCGCCTCACTTGCCGGAAAAATAACCGGACTCAATCCTTCACTCTCCAGTACCGCTTTCCACGCATCAGGAAATAATCCGGGACAGCCCGGGATACGCAATGAAGTATCTTCATATAGCCACCAACCCTCCAGCAGTCCAAATGTCAGGTGGGTACACAAGTTGTTACTGCTTATTTCGTTTAGCAAAAGCAGCCCGTTTTTACATAAAGTTTCCTTAACATTGCGTAAAGTTTTGCGGATATTTTTTGTTGCATGCAACACATTGGTGGCAATTACAATGTCATACATTCCTGCTCCGATATCCTGTACCATTATCGGTACCTCTGCGTCAAATATCTTATAAACCAAATATGGTACCTTAGGACCATACTCCCTTTCTGCATGCATTAAAAATGCTTTGGATAAGTCTGAATAGCAATATTCATGTACATGATCCCGGTATGGCTCAAGCCTTTTGAAAACCATAGCACTGGTTCCCCCTGTACCTGCACCGATTTCAAGTATGCGGATCCGTACAGACGGCTCCTGCTTTATCCGTTCCTGGATATAGTAAACTAGGGTGTCGGCAAGCACTTTGTTAAAATAATCTGCAATCGAATTGTTTTTATAAATTCCTTCAACCAATTCCATAGATGAGCAGGGAAACATTATCTCTGTAGCGGCTGTTTTTCCTGTAAGTATTTCCGGCAAAACCCTCAGTGTTTCATTTACCAGGACTACATAGGCCTTAATATCCGGATTATTGACCCAAAGGCTCTTTTTTCGCTCCCATTCTTTCCATAAATCATTTATGTCTTCCAGGTCTGTATCAACAACGGAATACTCCTTTCCATCATAAGCAAGATAATTATTTCTCAGCAAAACCGCTGTACTTTCTTCAAGCCACCTGCTATAAAAGCCTTTCAACCCTGTTTTCACTTTATAGTCCGGTAATGATTGAGATTTCATAGTAAAAATGCCGATAGACTGAAGCTGTCTTAATAACAAACGACAAAGAAGATCATCAATCTCCTCTACCAGCCTGATTTGCTCAGAGTTCTGCTTTATAATATGCTGCGGGTGCTCCGGCACTGTAATGCAGGACGGAAGCTCCTGGTCTGAATCCGGACAAAGCTGTTTTGACAGCAGCTCCTTGTACTCTGATATCAATCGTTTTGCCAGTCCATGAAGGCTGTCGCATTCAAAAACCATTCCAGGCATCAAATCAAACTTGAATTTCAGATTGAGTATGTTTACGAATTCTGTGAGAGTCGCCGGTTTAAAGCCATATTCATTTAATCCGGTTGAGGCGTCAATAGCTTGAACATTGACTCCTAATACCTCAGCCGCCGCATTAATGATAACTTCCTCCAATTTGGCAATAAGTCTGTCAGTATTGTTTCCGATTGTAGAGCAGGCTGCACTATCCGATTTCGAGATATCCGAGCTATGAGCCTGGTTTTCAAGCATAACGGAAGGAATTTTTTCAGGTATGAAGGAAACCAGTTCTTCAGTACTTACTTCTTCCATAACCAGGGGTTTAGTTGTTTTTATCAGAGAAATCTGATTTATAGGCCCATCCAGCAAAAACTCCAATGCTTCCATAGCTTCAGGAGGCTCGATTGAACCTATACCTGCCTGTGCCATTCTCTGCTGATAATCGATGGAAGCAACACTCCCTGTACTACCCCAGTAACCCCAGTTCATTACTTTAACTGCACATTTCCATTCTGTAGCGAGTTGATGGGCAAAAGTATCAGCAAATGTACAGCCTGAAGCATAATTGCTTTGTCCTGCAGCTTTTGAGAAAGACTGCAGAGAGGAAAAAAACATAACAAAATCCAGTGATTCCCGTTGAAAAACCTGTGCCATACAGATGCTCACGTTGGCTTTAGCCGAAAATACGTTTTCAAACTGTTCTTCTTCCATATTTGCCAGGCTTTGATCCGATAACACCAGCGCAGAGTGAATGACTCCATTTATCTTGGTATATTTTTTCTTGATCTCTAAATAAGCCTGCTCAAGAGAATCGCGGTTTGCTGCATCTGCTGAAATATAGACAGGTGCAATTCCCTGGGTAGCAAGTCTGTCTATTTTTGATTGGATCACTTCATCCTTTTCCCGCCTGCCTATCCAAACTATACGGACTTTGTAGGTTCTGACCATATATTCACTCCAGGCTTCACCAATACCACCCGCTCCTCCTATTACGACATATACGCCTCCGGCCTTGTACGACTTCCCGGCACAAGACTGGGGGTCTACAGGTATTAATTTCTGTCCGTACCATTCAAATCTTCTATAAGCTGCAAAATTCCCTCTTGAATTTGCAGACAATGAAAAAATATCAGCGGCAGGCCATTCGCAACCGGATTCCAGATCAACAGCCCGTATCTTCCAGCCTGGATACTCTTTTGCCAAAGAGCCAATCAGCCCGTGGAGGCTTGCGTGGGCAGGATTTACTATGTCATTTCCCGTAACAGGCTGGGCTTGAGCAGTAATTATACTCCAACCCAGATCCTTTTTACCATAGCCTGAGCGCAGCAAGGCTTTTATTAGCCTGAATGCCCGGATAACCTCACTTCCCTGTTCTATGGCGACTGCATTTCCTGCCTGAGAAGCAAAACTGCTGTCTCGAGCAATCCAGATTATATGATCTACAGGTCCGAGACTCTCTAATTTTTCCTCAATTTCCCCAATAGTATCTTCTGATTGAATCTCCATTGACATTACTTCAGGGTAGTACCCCTGTATGCACTCTTTGTTCTCTTCATTCCCTCCAACAATGACGATTTTTGAACCCGGTTTTGGGAAATCTCCTTTTTTCTCTATCTGAATAACATCCCATACCGGAGTCAGGATATTAACCTCCGTATGCAGTTCTCCGGAGGTTTCACTCTGATATGGGTTTGTCACGCCATCTTCCTGAACTTTTTTTTCAAATACCCTTGATGAGAATCCCTTCATTCTAATGCACAAATATCCCATATCGTTATATACATCAATATCAAGTTTTTCTACCTTTCCCCCTGCCACGCTTCCTTCACTGTACTGTACATGAGCCCACATAGTGGAAGTGCATTTATCAAAGGTTTCAAGTTCTTGCAGGGCAAATGGCAGTACAGGCCTTGCGGGTGTGACATCTCCAGGGTTTATCAAGCCGTCTGGCCGGATCTTTAAGCCTATGCATGACTGTAATGCAGCATCCATCAAGCCGGGGTGCAGCACAAACCGGTCTGCTGTATCAGAAATACACGAGGGCAGTAATATTTCCGCGATTACTTGCCCATCTCCTACAAATATCTTTTCAAGTCCCTGATGGCTTGACCCGTATTCAATTCCCATTGCACCAAATGCTTTATAGCACTGTTCCCGTAAAATCACGCCCTTGCTGCACATAGCTTTAACTGTTTGAATATCCAAAACCGGAACTTCAGCGTCCCGTTTCATTTGTACGCTTCCTTTGCTGTGGATCACGCGGCCACTTCCGGCCTCTCTGGGTTTGCTATAGATTTCATAATTAACTTTTTTACCATTCTCAGCGTTAAGTGCTATATGTATTTGAACAGGCTCTTCATTCAAAGAAACCGGCCTCAGCCATACTACATCTTTAATGCGGACTCCCGTCCAGTCTTCTTCACAAACTTCAGCCGACTGCTCCACTGCTGCCCTGGCCATCTCAAGGTATGCTACCCCAGGCAGGACACTCTGTCCCAGCACTATGTGATCCCGCATGAAAAACTCCTGGCCTGTAAAGGTCGAGGTAAACCGCTGTTCATATAAATTTGAAGTGTTTTTATGCAGCAAAGGGTGAATCATATACTGGGCGGCCGGATCTCCGTATGACCTACAGACATCGCTGCCATCGGCCTTCTGCACCCAATAACTTTCTTTTGCAAACGGATAAAGAGGTAGACTGATCCTGAGCGGCTTATGATCCTTGTAAAGAATGTTCCAATCAACTTCCAAGCCCTTGACCCAAAGACTTAAAAGTTTTTCATATTTCCCTTTCGTTATCCATACCTCCACTGTCCTGGCCATATCTTCATCTGCAGCGAAGAGAGCTACAGTGTCTTTATTGGTTTTAACCTGTCCTCTGTACAATTCTGTAATACTTTCATTGCCTTCCAAAAACTGTACAAGCTTATCCTCAAGGTCTTTGAAGGAATTCACAGTAGCAGCCAACCGCTCTTCCATGGCTTCCCTACCTACCTGCAGGGTGTATGCAACATCCGCAAGATTGCTGTCAGATAATTTTTGCTCCCTTATTGCGGTCAATATTCTCTGAACCTTTGCTCTAAGACCTTCCTCATTCTTTGCCGACAACACTATTACAGCGGGCTTCTCAGGTGAAACAGCAATTTCACGCCCCTCCTGCCGGGATGAAATGTATTCCTGTATTACTATATGGGTGTTGGCTCCACCTGCCCCAAAGGAGGAAATACCGGCAATCCTCGGATACTCCCGCGACTCACCATTGATTTCAACTACCGGCCGTTTCCATTCTGTCAGCTCCTGTTGGACTAAAAAGGGAGTACTGCTAAAATCAATATTGGGATTAAGCACCTTTGAATGAAGTGATGGTACCAATTGGCGGTACTTAAGCTGAAGCAGGACTTTTGTGACTGCAGCAATACCTGCAGCACTTTCACAATGACCTATGTTGGATTTTACAGAACCAATGGCACAATAATTCTTATCACGTGAATATTCTTGAAAAGCTTTAGTCAGGCCGGAAACTTCTATAGGGTCCCCTAATGATGTTCCCGTCCCATGAGCTTCAATATAGCTGATTGTGCGGGGATTCACCCTTGCTATCCGCAGCGCTTCGGAAACCAATTTATACTGGGCATTTGGATTGGGTACCGTATAGCCATTGGTTTTTCCTCCGGAATTTACCATACTGCCTTTGATTACTCCATAAATATGGTCACCATCAGCGACAGCTTTTTCTAAAGGTTTTAGTACAATTGCTCCAACCCCTTCTCCATCGACAAACCCGTCCGCATTATCACCAAATGCTTTACATTGTCCATCGGAGGACAGCATTGTTGCTTCCGATAACCTCAAATAATGGACGGGGTCCATAATAAGGTTTACTCCCCCCGCAACAGCACATTCACTCGTTCCGTTGTACAAACTTTCCAATGCAAGATGGATCGCTGTCAAAGATGAGGAACAGGCAGTATCTACTGCCATACTAGGTCCCTGAAAATTAAACACATATGAAACACGGTTGGCAACCGACCAAAAGCTTTGCCCGGTGGGATAGTTTCCATTCATGACGCCTACGAACACGCCTATTTTTTTGTTTTCGGATAAATTGTAAGGCGTATACCCTGCATCTTCGATACTTTCATATGCCACTTCAAGGAAGAGTCTCTCCTGAGGATCCATCCTCTCAGCGTCAACAGGAGATATATGGAAGAATAGCGGATCGAACTTATCAATATCCTTTACAAATCCACCCCATTTGCTGTATATAAAACCTTTCCTTCCCCTCTTCGCATCGAAGTACTTCTTCCAATCCCAACGGGCTTCCGGGATTTCAGTAATACAATTCTTTCCTTCCTTTAAATTGTTCCAGAATTCATTTGCATTGTCTGCTCCTGCATAGCGCCCGGACAGGCCAATAACCGCAATATCCCTAGATATAGCAGACAATTCTGTTTCCTGCTCACGGTCTTGCAGGAAATGGAGTCTTTTCCCAAACGAAGCTTTATTTTTTACTGTCAAAGGGGCATCTTTTGAAGCGTAGCCTGCACTTTCTGCATTATTTTCACCTACCGCTTCCTCCAGGCCTACAAGTTCAGACAAAGAATCTTTTTGCGTTTTTATAAAGTGTTCAACCAGAGCATCAATAGTCTGATATTCAAACAGCAATGTACTGCTGATATCACTTAGTACTTCACGCAATGCATTGGTGAGCTGGATAACCAAAATCGAATCTATACCGTATTTCTCCAATTGCTCTGAAGAATCAACCTTGTGGTATGGAATTTTCAGTATACTGCTTACCAATTTTCTAAAGTATGCCCTGCTTTTTTCTCTTAGTAAATCCACACTGTTTGCTTCTATCTGCATTTCCGAAGGTTTTTTGTTCAAAGACATTCTTTTCTTGAATTCTGGGGCATTATTCTTACCCGCTTGATTTTCTGATACCTTGTTCTGTCGTCTTTGTCGGACAACCCCGTCACTTTCCGCAACAATGATTTGCTGCCCTGAGTCATGTGCTGTATGAGCAGGAAAGAAGACAGATCTGAAACCTTCACTTTCCAGAACCTCCTGCCAGGTCTCTGCAAACAGACCGGGACAACCCGGTATGCGCAGCTCCTGGTCATCATACAACCACCATCCTTCTAAGAGCCCAAAGGTTAAGTGGGCAAACAAAGAATTACTGCTTATCTCATTTATAAGAAATAAACCGTTATTCTTAAGGGTAGCTTTAGCATTCCGAAGTGTCTGCCTTATGTTTTTGGTTGCATGCAGTACATTAGTAGCAATCACTACGTCATATCCGCCGGCATCAATATCCTGTCCGGAGAGCGGCTTTTCCACATCAAAGATATGATAGGTCAAATACGGATTTTGGAGCCCGTACTCATTTTCTGCATGCAGTAAAAAAGCTTTGGATATATCCGTGTAGCAGTATTCCTTTATACTTTCCTTATAAAACTGAAGCTTTTGGAAAACAGCCGCACTGGTTCCTCCTGTACCTGCTCCGATTTCAAGGATGCGGAGCCGGGCAGCCGAATCCTGTTTTAGCCTCTCTTGTATATAGACAATCAGAGTATCCGCAAGAACTTCATTAAAATAATCGCAAACTGGATTGCCCTTATATATTCCTTCAACCAATACCATTGAGGAATCAGGAAAGATTACTTCCGTAGCCGGCTTTTCCCCTCTGAGGATTTCCGGCAACGCGCCCAGTGCTGTTTCTACAAGAGCTACGTGATATTTCAAGGAGGGATTGTCCACCCAATCGTCTTTTTTCAGTTCCCATTCCTTCCATACCGCATCCATATTCACCGCATCAGTATCAACCGTAATGTATGACTGTCCGTCATATTTAAGATAGTTTTTACGCAATAAAAACCCTACACTTTCTTTCAACCACCTGTCATACAAGCTGACAAACCCGATTTTCGCTTTATTGTCGGCTATTATTTGCTTATCCGCTACAAGAAGACCATTTGACGCCAATTGTCCACAAAGCAGCTTGCAGAGAAGCTTATCCATTTCGTGAACCTGCTGTCCTTCTTCCTGGTTTTTACATTGGTACTGCGAGGTTTGCTCTAAAATACTGTGTTTTATACTCTGGATATTTGAAGGAATACTTTCAGGATAAACCGTGATAAACTCTCCTAACTGCAGTCCTAGACTATAATTCATAATTTCACCCCTGATTTACAAATATTTATTACCCTCACAATTTTTATTCCATAACAAAATGCCCTGTGGTTTTCACTAGTGCTACCTGATTTATTGGTCCGGACATCAGATTTTCCAGCGCCTCCATAGCCTCTGGAGGCTCAATGGAACCTATACCGGCTTGTGCCATGCGCTCCTGATAGTCTTCAGAAGCAACAATACCGACACTCCCCCAGTAGCCCCAATTTATAGTTTTCACTGCACAGGGCCATTCCATGGAAAGCCGGTTTGCAAAAGCATCCTTAAAGGTACAGCCTGCAGCATAATTACTTTGTCCGGCAGCTTTTGCAAATGAGTTGAAGGAAGAGAAAAACAACACAAAATCCAGCGGCTCTTCGTGGAAAACCCGGGCTAAATTTACACTCACATCTATTTTTGATGAAAGCACTGCCCTAAACTGTTTTGCTTCCATCTTGGCAAGGCTTTGATCTGACAGTACGATGGCAGAGTGTACTACTCCGTTAACCAGGGAGTGTTTTCTTTTTATTTCCTCATAGGCCTGCTGCAGAGAATTTATATCCGTCGCATCAGCAGTAATATAGCTGGGTGTAGGTCCCAGTCCGGCAAGCCTGTCCAGTTTTGCACGAATATCGGTATCCTTTTCTCTCCGCCCAATCCAAATAATCTGAGCCTTATAGGTTCTGATCATGTACTCACTCCATGCTTCTCCAACTCCACCGGCACCTCCGATCACCACATATACTCCCCCACATTTAAAATGATTCTGTTTCATTTGAGCAGGGCTAAATGGAAGCAGTCTCTGTTGATGCCAGTTTTTATTCCTGTAAACCAGCAAACCACCCTTCATATCCTGAGGCAGGGTAAATATATCCGGAGGCCATTCACCGGCAGACTCCAGGTCAACAAGCCTGGTCTTCCAGTTTGGATACTCCTTAGCCATAGAACCTATAAGTCCAAAAATCCCTGCATGGGTAGGATCTGCCTTATCCCTTTCATTGATGGGTTGAGTCCGGATCGTGATTATGCTCCAACCCAAGTCTCTGGTTCCATAGTCTAAGGTAAGCAGTGCCTTTATCACATTGTAAAGTTGAAGAACTCCTCTGTTCTGTTCATCAATAACCGTATCCTCAACTACTGACTTTATAGAGCTGTCAGGTGCAACCCACAGGATGTGGTTAAAAGGCCCCTGCTCTCTCAGCTTTTCTGCTATGCCTTCCACGGTATCTTTAAACTGTATATCTACGACACAGGCATTCTTATAATACTGCAGGATTATTTTTCTATTTTCTGTATTTCCCCCTATGAGGGCAATTTTATCTGTTGTCAATGGAGACATCTGTCCTTTTTCTATGGGCACTGAATCCCATACAGGTGTCAGTAGTATACTTGCATTTCCTCGCTCTTCAACGTTGCCGGCTAAACCTACCTTCGTTTCAGTTTTTCTTTGCAATCCGCCTTCCAGAGTTCTAAATGAGACTCCTTTCATCCTTACACAAATGTTTCCAGCTTCATCACACATATCAATATCTAACTTTTCCAGCCTTCCTCCATCTCCGTATCCATCACTGTATCTGATTGAAGACCACATACCCGGAGTACATTTGCCATGCACTTCAAGAATTTCCATGGAAAAGGGTAGAAGCTGCTCATCAGAATTTTTGCCTATTAACCCTATCGATGCCTGTAAAGCTGAATCCATGAGGCTGGGGTGCAACACATATTTGTCCGCAGCATCTGCTGCACAGGAGGGTAGAGCCAGCCTGGCTATTGCCTGGCCTGTTCCTAAATATACTTCCTGAATACCACGGTGTCCGGGTCCGTATTCAATTCCAATAGAGTTAAAGGTTTCATAACACTGTGCTGGAGATAGATATCCAAGGCTGCATTGAGCTTTCAGAGATTCGATATCCAGCAAAGGGTGTTTGGGGAGCAGGGACGGCAATGCCCGCCCCTCGCTGCATACTACCGTTTCAGCCTCGTTCCTTCCTTGGAAACTGCTGATCTGGAAGGAAATTCTTCCGTTTTCGTTCAGGTCAATTCTCAGATCTACCTGAACAGGTTCTTTACCAACAGCAACAGGTCTGGTCCACACAATATTTTCGAGGCGCATTCCAGCCTGTTTTCCATATGAATCCCCCATTACCCGCTCAACTGCTTCTCTAGCCATTTCCAGATATGCTACGGCAGGCAATATCTTCTGTCCATTCACAGTATGATCGGAAAGGAAAAATTCCTGTCCTGTAAAAACAGAGGTAAATTTCAATCCAGAAAAATCAGAAGTGTTACTGTGCAGCAGCGGATGAAGCAAGGCAGTATTAACAGGATTTGCTAACGGACTGCAGTCGGACTCCTCTCCCGCATTTGGCACCCAGTACCTTTCCTTTTCAAAGGGGTAGGCGGGCAAACTTATACGGCAGGGTTTAAGGCTGCCATAGAGCTTGTTCCAATCGAAATTCAACCCCTTCACCCAAAATTCCGCGATCTTTGAAAATTTGCCCTTTCTTATCCAGATTTCAATTATCTGTTCCATATCTTCATCTGAAGCCAAAAGACCTATAGTCTCTTTATTTCTCTTGCTTTGCCCTCTATACAGTTCTCTTATGTTCTCCCTGCCGTCCAGATAATCATTAAGTTTCTCTTCAAGCTCCTTAATAGAAACAATAATCACTGCCAGGCGTTCTTCCATTGCTTCACGCCCTATTTGCAAGGTGTATGCCATATCAGCAAGACTGTAATCTGTGAGCTGCTGCTCCGAAAGAGCAGTCAGCAAGCGCTTCACCTGCTCTTTCAGCCTTTCTTCACTTTTTGCCGACAGCACAACTATTGCAGGTTTGTGGGATGTAATCATGATTTGTGTTTTTGCTTCACTTTCGGTTGTGTACTCTTCTACTATTACATGTGCATTTGATCCTCCTGCACCAAAGGATGAAATACCGGCAATTCTAGGGTACTCTCTTCTTTCTCCGCTAATCTCGACTATTGGGCGTTTCCATTCTGAAAGAACTTGTTGAACTATAAAAGGGGTACCGGCAAAGTCAATTTTGGGATTCAATACCTTGGAGTGAAGCGATGGTACCAACTGGCGGTATTTCATCTGAAGAAGGACTTTGGTCAATCCGGCAATACCTGCTGCACTTTCACAATGTCCGATATTTGACTTGGCTGATCCTATGGCACAAAATCCCTTATCCCTCGTATAACTCCCGAAGGCCTTTGCCAAACCTGCAATTTCAATCGGGTCCCCTAAAGAGGTTCCTGTCCCATGAGCTTCTATATAGCTGATTACTCTTGGGTTTACCCCTGCTTCCTTTACTGCCCTTTCAATGACACCGGCCTGGGCATTCGGATTTGGAACTGTATACCCGTTAGTCTTTCCTCCATGATTGATTGCGGTTCCTTTGATAACTCCATAAATGCTATCTCCGTCAGAAACAGCCTTGTAAAGCGGTTTCAGTAGGACTGCTCCCACACCTTCTCCTGGGACATACCCGTCTCCGCCTTGCCCGAAACTTTCGCATCTGCCGTTACTGGATGCAAATTTCCCTTGCGCAAGCAGTAAATATTTGTTTGGATGTACTGAAATATTGACACCGCCCGCAATAGCCAGCTCGCATGCTCCCCGCTGCAAACTCTGGCAGGCCAGATGAATAGCTGTCAGTGAGGAGGAGCACATAGTGTCTACAGCCATACTGGGCCCGTGAAAGTTAAAGAAATAGGATATCCTGTTAGCAATAGAGGCCGGACTTCCATAAAGAGCGACAGGCCTTCCGCGGAGTGTTTCCTGAGCACCATAAAGCTGATACTCTTCATACATCACTCCCACGTATACCCCCACATTACCTTCCAAACCCATGTCCTGGTTCATACTGAGGGTTTCCCTAGTATATCCCGCATCTTCAAGGGTTTCATATACGCACTCCAGAAACAATCGTTCCTGTGGATCCATGAGTTCTGCTTCCCTTGGAGAAATATTAAAAAATAAGGGGTCAAATTGCTCTACTCCTTCTAAAAACCCTCCCCACTTGCTGTAGGTTTTTCCAGGTTCGTTTTTGTTTTCAGCAAAGTATAATCTATAATCCCAGCGGTCTTTGGGTATTTCTGTTATGCAATCTTTTCCGTCTCTCAGGTTTTTCCAGAATTCTCTCAGGTTTTTCGCACCGGGATAACGTCCGGATATACCTATTATGGCAATGTCCGGTGTACTCTCATCATTTTTTGCCTCACTTTTTCTTCTGACAGGTGAAAAGCGTAACCGCCTGTAGCTTTCAGCAGCCGGTTTTTCCGGTCCGGTTACAGCTGTTGCCTCTACTGCTTCCCGCATAATTGCCTCTGCTTTTTGTTCTATCCCAAGCAATCCGCTTAGCTGCTGACGGTATGAGCTCATAAAATACCCGGCTATATCCCTGATATTCTGATATTCAAAAAATAAGGTTTTTGGCAAAGAACCAAAGATTTTTTCCAACTGATTTGTCAATTTCATAACCATAATGGAATCTATCCCGTATTTTTCCATAGGGGCATCTGCTTCGATTCTCTCTGCCGGCAGATTAATAACTTCAGAAAGCAGTTCTTTGAAATATTTCTCAGATTTTTCCCTGAGTAAACCATCTTCTATTACCGGTACTGTCATTTTATCTTGAAAGAGTATTTCTACAGCTTTATTTGGGGTCTGACGCTCAAGGAATGCTTTCTTAAGCCTTTTTTCGTCTCCGCTTAACACCAATACCTGTTCCTTTCCGCAAGCAAAAGCCTGATAAAAAGCCCGTATTGCTTCTGAAGTTCGGATAGCTGTAATGCCTGTGTTTTCCGTCAGCATCCTTTCAGTTTCTGCCTCAATCTGCATACCTCCATCTTTCCATAAAGGCCAGCTAATGGACAGCGTTATACCATGGCGTTCTTTTTTTGTCACCAGCAAATTGCGATACGCAGAATAGGAGTCTAAAAAGGCATTTGCTGCCGAATAGTCTGACTGCCCCGGGTTGCCCATCCTTCCTGATATTGATGAGAAGGACACGAAGAAGTCCAGCGGCAGTTCCCTGCTCGCTTCATCGAGATTTACCAAGCCTGATACCTTCGGAGCCATTACTTCCTTCAGTTCATCCCCCGTTTTCTTGATGATAAAGTTATCCCGTATCACCCCCGCACTATGTATTACACCGTTTATACCTCCATGCTCTTTGCATATGTCCTGTATCAGATTTTCAACGGACTTCCTGTCGGCAACATCGATACACCTGTATTCTGCTTTGGCACCCAAAGCCTCTATTTTGCTCAGTTTTTTCTGTTTCTCACCATCCAACTCTGACCGCCCCACCAGTATTATGCTTGCACACTTAACTTTTTGAGCTATCTCGCTGGCAAAAATCGTCCCCAGCCCGCCTGCTCCACCTGTGACCAGATATGTTCCATTATCTTTCCATGGCATATACACCATATCTTTTGCAGGTTCCACTTCCTTAAATCCCGCTACCCAGCGTTTGCCATCACGGTATCGTATATGCCCGTCAAATGGTCTTCGACTGTTTTCTATCAGCTTTTCAACTATTCTTTCGGGGCCTTCCTCAATAGCTGCTTCAATAAGCTGACAGCTAATATTCGGATTTTCCAAATGTGTCGTTTTCAACATAGCAGAAATTCCTGAAAACAACTCCACCTCTCCATGAGCAGGCGCGACAACCTGTATCAGCACATTCCCTGCAGGTTTCTTCCTGAGTATGCTTTGAATTTCCTCAAATACCTGTACAGCATATGCTTCAAACCGTACTGCAACATTCCCGCACTCACTCTGCAAGGGAATACAGCTTACATCACCCATAAATGCTTCAATATCTTGTCTTAGAATATCAGGCTGCTCACACAGCATCACCAGGTGTCGGGCATACTCACAGCCAGTTGCTTCCTCAACAGAAGTATCTTCCCTCCAGCAGGGTTCGAGAAGCAAAGTTGTAGAATTTACCGGAGCTTCTTTTAGTGACAATCCTTCATTCAAAGTTATTAATGAAAGCCCCCTAAACTGCACACAAATTTTGCCCTGTTCATCACACAAATCTATATCAACTACCTTTAGCTTATCTCCAGTCTGACCGGAACTGCCATACCGGATCAACGCCCACATATCAGGACAGCATTCATCAAATACCGTAATCTCTTGCAGCGCAAAGGGCACTATCGGTTTATTCATGGCAAAACTGCCGGAAAAAATCATATCACCGTCACCTGCCAGCAAACCTATTGACGCCTGCAAAGCTGAATCCATCAGTCCAGGATGTAGCACAAACCGTCCGCCTGCATTAAAGGTTTGAGTTTTCAGAGACAGCTTTGTTATGGCTAGCCCCTCTCCTATGTAGACTTTTTCGATTCCCTGGTATCCAGGCCCGTAATTCAGTCCTATTGCCCTGAATGCGTCATAACATTCTTCAGAGGTGAGTATACCCTTGCTGCACTTGGCCTTCAAAGAAGCGATATCTATAACCAGATCCTCACCAGGCTTTCTGAACACAGCTATTCCCTTGCTGTGTTCAACCGGCTCCGCTCCTTCTTCATACTGGCTATAAATTTCATAGGCAATCTCTCCGTCTTCTTCAGGATAAAGCGCTATATTCACCTTGACAGGCTGGTCTACTACAGCAACAGGCCTCAACCATACTACATTCTTAAGTCTGATTCCTGATTGAGCCTCTACCATTGCCTCCATAGATTGCTCCAATGCTGCCCTGGCCATTTCAAGGCATGCAACCCCGGGTAGAACCTTTACCCCATTAACTAAATGGTCTTTCATAAAAAATTCTGCACCGGTAAAGGTCGAGCTAAATCTCTGTTCCAGCAAACTCGAGGTATTCCGTTGCAACAACGGATGTATGTATTGTATTTCATCAGGTAGCACTGTACTGATTACAGCCTTGTATGCTTCATCTTCCGGAACCCAGTATTGTTCTCTGGCAAAAGGATATGTAGGAAGATGGGTACGCCGCAGCTTAATACCACTGTAAAGCAAATCCCAGGGAATTTCATGACCCTGGCAATAAAGGTCTGCCAGTACATGAAGTGCCTCCTGGTATTTACTCTCATCTCCAAGCAGCAGCCGGGTTTGTTCTGCTGTATCTATAACATACTGCTTCATCGCTTTTTGAGCTTTAAAACTACCGGAAACCTTTCCCACAAACACATTGAACAATTTCTCACTGTCACCTGCATGGCTTAATGCATATACAGCTTCTTCCTTTCCCCGGATCACTACGGCACAACGGCAACTGAAGTGCTGGCGCCCCTCCATCAGGGTATAGCAGATTCTATGCAAATCCTGTTGCTGCACATCTCTGTTCTTCAGCATATTTATCATATCTTTGATTCTTTCCTGCAAGGCTTCAGGTGTCTTGGCTGAAAGTACCAGCAGAAAACACGGCGGTACTGCAGAAGGCTCAAGTCCATCCTCTTCTGAATAGCTTCTTACAACCATATGAACGTTTGTCCCGCTCATCCCAAAGGCGCTTACAGCTCCTGTGAGGGGTTTTCCACCATCCTTTACCCATTCTTTGGTTGTCTTATTGACATAAAACGGGCTTTTTTCCCAGTTGATATAGTCATTTTCTTCTTGGCAGTGCAGACTGGCAGGAATTTTTCCATGTCGGAGAGCTTGCACCAGACTGATCAGACTTACTACACCGGAAGCCGCCAGCGTATGACCTAGATTTGTCTTAGTGGAGGTAAGTGCACAGTATCCCTGCTTGTCTGTATAAGACTTATATGCATCATATAATGCGTTGATTTCAACAGGATCTCCCAATTTTGTACCAGTTCCGTGTGTAACTATATAACCGATGTCTTCGGGATTAATCCTGTATTGATCATATACCGTTTTCAATAGATTAGCTTGTGCAACCCCATTTGGAGCCGTAATACCATTGGTCTTCCCGTCATAGTTTATCCCGCTTCCCTGTATAACTGCATATATGGGATCTCCGTCCGCTCTGGCCTGTGATAACCTTTTAAGTACTACCACCGCAACTGCTTCTCCCGGAACCATGCCGTTTGCCCGCTTGTCAAAGGCAAAGCATTTACCATCCGGGGACAGCATCCCGGCTTGCCCCATCTTCACATAAATTTGTGGAGTGAGCAGCAGATTTACACCCGCCGCAACAGCTGTATCACATTCATAATTCCGAAGGCTCAGACAGGCTTCATGTACAGCAGTAAGTCCAGAAGAACATGCGGTATTCACAGCTAAACAGGGTCCGTTCAGGTTAAGAAAATATGACAGTCGCGCTGACAGGACTGCATTGTGATTTGATGTAATGCTGCTTTTGTCTCCGGCAATAAGGTGATAATCACCATCTTCTACTCCTACAAACATACCGGTTTTGTTTGTTCCAGCCTTATGCACACCGTATCCTGCATCTTCAAGCGCATTCCAGGCTTCCTGCAGCAAGAGCCTGTGCCTCGGATCCATATACTCCGCTTCACGGGGTGAAATCTCAAAAAACAGGGGATCAAACTCTTTCACACCCGGGACACAGCCACACCATTTACAATTGGTCTTTCCCTGATCTTTCATAGGATCACCGAAGTATTGCCGCCAGTCAAAACGTTCAGCAGGTATTTCCTGAACTACTTCCCTGCCTTCCTCAAAGATCTTCCACAGCTCATCAATATTCCGCGCTTGCGGAAAACGTCCGCTCATCCCTATAATAGCAATAGGTTCCTGATTGCTCTTTGAAGTGCTGCCTGCTATAAACCTGTTTTTTTTCAGGACAGGCATTTCCTGTTGTATAGCAGTTCCGGCCTTAACTGCCGGTGATACGGCTTTTTCTTCAATTTTTTCATTATAAAACTCTCTGATGGCATCCCTGTGCTTTTCCCAAAAATACTGCACTAATTTTTCAAAGGTAGAGTATCCATAAAACAAAGCCGGAGTAATTTCTATACCGAAATGGCTGGTTAACAGTGCTGCAAATTCAGTCAGAGCAAGAGAATCAAAGCCAAAGTCTGCCAGGTTTGCTGCATTATCAAGCTTTTCCCTGGAAATCCTGAGCAGCTTGCTTGTAAGTTCCTTAAGGTCCCATTCAATACACTGTTCCGGACTTAGTCCCCTCATTTCCAAGCGCCTTCCTGTACCTGAAAATACAGATACCTTGGCAGGTGCGGTTTTTTTGTACTCTGTAAGACCAAGGAAGCTTTTCACCCTGCCTGGCTGTCCTACTATCACCAACTGCTGCTCAATATTCTGGGATAATATCCGTTCAAATACAGCCATACCCTCATTTGCTTCCAAAAAGCTTTGTCCACTGGAATTCAGATAGATTTTAGCATTTTCACTATTGCCAAGACCCATCCCTCCGTCCCTCCAAAGAGGCCAATTAATAACAACAGCTTTTCCATTATGTTTTTCCGGATATTCCTGCCTGTTCCGGTAATGTGCATAGGCCATCTGGAAACGGTTGGCTACTGCATAGTCGCAGGAACCGAAGTCTCCCATAATAGCTGATGATGAAGAAAAATAGCATATAAACTCAAGAGAAGCTTCTTCCAATATTTCATCAAGCACAAGAGTTCCTTGTATCTTAGGTTTAAGAATCTTATTAAAGCTTTCTATATCTTTTTCCAGTATGCTATCCTTTCCCTGTATCCCTGCTGCATGAATGATTCCATGAATTTCACCAAAGAGTTTTGTTGCCTGGTTCAATCCTTCCTTCATTCCGTCGGCATCACATACATCTGCCTGAATATATAATATCTTGCTGCCGAAACTTTCCAGTGTTTTTATCCTTGCCCCCTTTTCCTCATCTATGGGGGAGCGTCCGGTTAATATAAGATTTACCGGCTGGGTTTTGGCGAAATGCTCTGCAAACAAAAATCCCAAACCTCCGCAGCCACCTGTAATGAGGTAGGTTCCTCCGGGCTTTATCAGGCTAATGCCCTGTTCAATTACTGTAGGCCGTATTCTGCACACATTCCGCATCTTGTCCTTATACAGCACACTTTGTGCTTTTGATGCGTTAAGTTCTGCCCAGACCCGTTTCATCCACTCTTTCATGTCAGGTTTCAACACCTGCCCGTAAGCCTCCTCGAGTATTACCGCCATCTGTATACCCGGAAGGACAAGCCCGAGTGAGCGTTCAAATCCAATCAATGATTCCAGGTAACACCGGTCCAGTCCATTCTGCGCCTGTGCTGCCAGCATTAGTCTGTCCGGTTTTAGCCCTGAAACTGCTATAGCCTTTATGATATATACGATACCTGTGAAATCATAGATATGCCTCAAGTCTTCAAGCGCCCATAAATACAACACTGCGTCGATTTCCCCATAATCCACCCTTATACTACTCAAAGCCTCAGTATATGTGTTTTGATCAGTATTTGATACACTATATACCTCTTTGGAGTATTTTCTATAGGTGCTGCCTTCCGAAATAAAGACAATTTTAGTCTCTGGGTTAAGAGATTTCATAGTCTCTGCAATTACTTGCTGGTAATGTGAATTTGAAAGAAAACAAACCACGGTTTTAATCATTGGAGGAGAAACACTCTCCAGTGCCTGCTCTACCCATACTTCTTCAAACGTCATCATCTGATGAATTTGGTCTGCATCAGCATTTTCCGCAACCTGACGACTTATATTCATAAAGGTATCGGTTCCAGCTTCTGCACTCCCTGTTATTTCAAATCCTTTTATACGCAAACAGATATTGCCTTGCCCATCGCATAAGTCTATATCTACTTTATATGTGGAGTTTTGATTTTTAGCTCCCTCACTATACCGGATATAAGCCCATTCTGTAGGAATGCAATTGCTTAATATATCAAGTTTGTGCATATTTAAAGGGATTAGCGGCTTTCCAACATCCAAACCTGTCATAAACTGCACTGCTGCCCGCAAAATAATATCCATTAAGGCGGGTTGCACGGTAAATTTATTCCCTGTCTCCGGAGTGGATAACGGTAGTGCCAGCTTCATCAGTACCTTGTCCAAACCACAGTACAATCGCTCAATTTCCTTATATATGCATGTATCTTTATCACCCGCTGCATGCTTATCCTCACCGGACCGGAATGATGAAAATTCAAACTGATTACACTGGTGCCGTATAGCTTCCAAGTTCAGTGCATAAACCTGTGAGCCCTTATCCAATACAACACTCCCCCGGTTGTACACTACCGGTTCTGCACCAGTCTCAGGAGAGTCGCTGTAAATTTCATAAGTAACATCCCCATCGTCTTCTGAGTGCAGCTCTACATGTATTTTTAGGTTCTCTCCGGCTATTACAGCAGGATGAATCCAAACTACATCCCTCAGATGTATTGCATTGTTTTCATGCTCCATACCTCCTGCTGCCTGAACTACAGCTACTCTGACCATCTCCAGATAGGCCAGTCCCGATAAGACCTGGCGTCCATTCTCTGTATTAACAGGCAAGTAGGATTCCTTACCGGTAAAAGTCGAACTGAACCTCTGCCGGAAGAAATCTGAAATATTCTGATGCAGTAAAGGGTGGATAAAAGCTGCAACCTTTGTATTTGTCCTGCTATTCGGGTTATCAGGAACCCAGTAGCGTTCCATTGCAAAAGGATAAGTCGGGAGAGAAATTTTTGAATACCCCCCGTCTGAGAACAATTCTTTATATTCCAAAGAATATCCCTGTACATACAATTCTGCTACAACTGATATATGCTCCAAATATTGATTCTCGTGATATCCGTTTTTGCAGTTTTGTATACATTGGTTTCCATATTCCTTCAATAGATGCTGTTCACTATTATCATTTTCATGAAGCTGGGAAAGATAAACCCGGGATGCCTTTCCCTTTTCAAGCCATTTATTTAGAAGCTCCCCAAGTTCCTTCGTACTACGTACTACACATGCCAGACGGTGGTTGAAATGCCTTCTTCCTAAAAGAAGGGTGTAGCTCATATTTCCACAATCCGCCTCTTGATTTCTCTCATAAAACGCAATCAATTGTCTGGCTTGCTGCCTCAACTGCTCTAAAGTACGTGCAGATAATACAATAAGATAACCCGGCTTCTCAGCATGCTTAAACTCTACCTCCGGAGCTTCTTCTATAGCCAGATGTGCATTGGTTCCACTAAAGCCAAAAGAACTTACAACTGCACAGCGCTTGATATCATGTGTGACCTCCCACTCTTTCAGTTCTGTATTGACATAAAAAGGACTTTCCTTAAACCGGATATTTGAATTACCTGTTTTAAAGTGAAGTGATGGAGGTATCTGCCTATGCTTTAATGACAGCAAAATCTTAATTACTCCAGCTACCCCTGCTGCAGTGGCTGCATGTCCCAGATTGGTCTTAACAGATCCTATGGCGCAATATTCTCTTTTATCCGTATACCGCCTGAATGCCTTAGTAAGAGCACTAAACTCAATCGGGTCACCCAGTTTTGTTCCTGTACCGTGAGCCTCCACCATCTGGATGTCCTGCGGGTTGATTTCAAACTCATCATATACATGGCACTCAAGACTTTCCTGGGAAATTGCACTGGGCGCTGTAATGCCGTTGGTTGTTCCATCCTGATTTATACCCGAACCCCGGATTACGCCATATATATGATCTCCATCAGCAACAGCTTCTTTCAGCCTTTTTAAAACAATTACACCTACCCCTTCTCCGGGAACAAATCCATCCGCCCGCTCATCAAAGGTATGGCAGCGTCCTGTCAAAGAAAGCATTCCGGCCCGGTTTGAGCACAAGTAAAACCCTGGCGTGGATTGAATGAATACCCCACCTGCCAGTGCCATATCTGTTTCCCCGGTCCATAATCCCTGACAGGCTAAATGTATGGCAACCAGCGAGCTGGAACAAGCAGTATCGATACACACTGCAGGTCCCTTGAGATTAAGGTAATAGGCTATCCTGGCAGGAATAACAGAACCAGAATTTCCCCAAAACGACTGCGGTGGCGGATTATCTCCCAGTAGTTCCTGATAGTCTACCCCTCCACATCCTACATAAACTCCGCATGAATGCCCGTCTATATCTGCCCCTGCATAACCGGCATCCTCCAATGCCTTCCAGGATTCTTCAAGGAAGAACCTCTGCTGCGGGTCCATATATGTCGCCTCCAGGCCTGAAATATTGAAAAAAAGCGGATCAAACCGGTCAATATCCTCTAAAAAGCTTCCATGCCTGCAGTACTCAGCCCCCTCAGGATATAGCGCTCCAATATCCCACCGGCTGATTTCTTCAATAAGATCCATTCCGTTTGCCAGATGATTCCACAATTCATCCACTGTTTTTGACTTGGCAAACCTTCCGCTCATACCAATAATGGCAATAGATTCTTTCTTTATTGAAACATTTCCCATACCCACCTTTTCCTTGATATCAGCTTCCTTCAGCACATTTATTTTTTGAAGTCCCCTGAAATGTTCGGAACTGGTTTGTATATCCCTGCTTTCCCCGGAATGCCGGCTGGTTCTCTCATACTGTTTTGTATTTTGCCTTAAAGCATTTACAATTACATCCCTGTATCTGGATAATATATGTAAAGTTAATTTGTTTACCGAACTATAGTTAAATATGCATGTGGTCTCCAGATCGATTTTCAGTATCTGATTAATGGCCTGTACCAGATTAACCCCGGTAATGGAATCCACCCCATAATCCGAAAAGGATTGATCAACATCCACCAAACCTGTGTTTACTTTCAGCCAGTGAGACAATTTTTCTGTTATAGTTTCCTTTATATAATCTTCAGCCATCTGATCTGTTACAGCAATTTCGGAATGTAGGGTTTTTTCCTCAGTCTTAATTAAGTCGTGCCTCTTTTCTGCCGAAACCTGTAAAACTCCGCCTTTTTCCTTCTGATATCCCAGGCTGCCGTTAATTTTGTCGTCATACTTTCCGGTCTTCCCGTATTGCAGCTTTTGCCTGACCACTCCATCACTCTGCGCAGCAATGATCTGCTGTCCGAGATTATGTGATTGACGGGCAGGAAACAAAACCGTATGAAACCCCTCGTTTTGCAAAACTTCCTTCCAGGTTCCGGGATACAGTCCCGGACAGCCCGGAATCCGCAAACCAGTGTCTTCATACAGCCACCATCCGTCTAAAAGCCCAAAGGTCAGATGGGTAAATATTGTATTGGCGCTTATCTCATTTAATAAGAGTATTCCGCCTTTCTTTAAAACCGCTTTAGCATTCCGCAGGGTTTGTCTGATATTTTTTGTAGCATGAAGTACGTTGGCTGCTATAACGACGTCGTACCCGCCCGCATCAATATCTTGAACTGCTATTGGAACTTCAGCATTGAATATTTTATAGGTAAGATAATTGTATTCAGTCCCAAACTCCTTTTCCGCATGCATTAAGAATGCTTTAGATATATCCGTATAACAATATTCCCCTATATTCTTCCTGTAGGGTTCTAACTTACGGAAAACCACAGCGCTGTTCCCACCCGTACCCGCGCCGATTTCCAGTATACGGACCTGTGCTGCCGCTTCCTGTTTTATCCGTTTTTTTATAAAGTCTGTTAAAGTATCAGCGAGAACATCGTTGAAATAATCCGCAACGGGACTGTTCCTATAAATCCCTTCCACCAGTCTCATGGAAGAATCCGGGAACATGACATCGGTAGCCAACCGCTTCCCCCTCAGAATTTCAGGCAAAGCCCTCAGCATAGATTCACTCAAAGCAGCCTTGGCTTCCATCCCAGGTTCTTTCAACCATGAGCGCTTTTCCGCCTCCCATTCAGCCCATACCTTATCAATATTCAAATGTGTCACAACAGAAGAGTATACTTCTCCTGTCTGCACAACATAATTATTCCTTACCAAAACCTCTATACTTTCCTCCATCCATCTGTCATACCGGCTGCACAATCCTGATTTTCTCTTTAATTCGGCCAATGCCCCCTCCGAATCCCTGAAAAGTCCTATGGCTTGCAATTGACACAGCAGCAGCCGGCATAGAAGTTCATCCATTTTCTTCATTTACAGGTCCCCTCCTTCAGTTACTATACATCCGCTATCCGGTTTTCCTTCTTGATTTACTCTATCTGATGTAAATGCAACAGAACTTTTCAAGTCCTCACTGCCGATACATTTTTCACAGCCTCCCTGTAAAAAACCTGCCTGTTCAAATGTTTCAGCCAACACGTCTCCATATTCTTTCATCAAATATTCTGCTGCATTGTATAGTGAGTGATCTTTTGTCAGTATGGAAGAGGTCAGCTCAAGGTTGAATTTCCGGTTCAGCATTTCAATCAGACCCGCCAGCATAGCAGCATCAAATCCATACTCACTCACTCCTGTAGCAGCATCAATATATTCTTTATTAACGGCTATCAATTCTGCCACAGTGTCTATAAGTACAGTCTGTATTTTCTCGAGCAGTCCGGAAGAACTAATAGTATCACTTCCAGCTTGAGTATCTTTCTGCATGTCCCGGATATCAAGCCTGAATTCTTCCGGATAAGCCACAACTAACTCTCCGGCAGGTTTTATCCCTTCAAATCCTGAAGGTTTTGTAGCTTTTACCAGTGCTATTTGATCGACCGGGCCGGCAAGCAGCATTTCTAAAGCCGCCATTGCCTCAGGCGGCTCAATAGACCCTATTCCCTTATTCTCCATCCAGTGTTTGAACTCTTTAGAAGCCGCAATATGTCCGACACTTCCCCAGTAGCCCCAGTTCATCACCTTTACTGAACATGTCCATTCTCTGGAAAGACGGTATGCAAAAGCATCCGTGAAAGTACAGCCTGAAGAATAATTGCTTTGTCCCGATGCTTTTATAAAAGAATTAATTGAAGAAAAAAATACGATAAAGTCCAAAGGGTCTTTACTAAATACCCGGGCAATACGCACACTTACATCCACCTTGGCAGAAAGTGATGCCCGGAAATCTCCTTCTTCCATAGTTTCCAGACTTTTACCCATCATAATCATTGCAGAATGGACAACTCCGTGAATCTGTGCATATTTAGCCTTTATTTTTTCGTGAGCCTCAAGAAGAGATTTATCATCAGCTGCATCAGCTGAGACATAAACTGGAGCAGGTCCATCAAAGCCTGCAAACCTGTCCAATTTGGCCTGAATGACAGCATCCTTTTTACGCCTGCCTATCCAAATAATATGAGCCTTATATGTACGGATCATATACTCACTCCAGGCTTCCCCAATACCACCTGCACCTCCGATTACAACATAGACCCCCCCTGCTCTGTAGGCAGTTTGTCCGGCTGTAAGAGAATTGAATGGCAGCAGCTGCTGCCTGTACCACTCCTTACATCTGTATACCAGCAGTTCACCACCGGTATCTGCAGGAAGGGTAAACATGTCACCAACCGGCCAGTTTCCCGCCGCCTCCATATCTATAATGCGTATTTTCCAATTCCTGTATTCCCTGGCTAATGAACCGGCAAATCCATGAATGCAGGCATGTGAGGGGTTTGCCGTATCGTTTTTGTGTACCGGCTGTGCCTGTATAGTAATAAAGCTCCAGCTTAAGTCACTGTTCCCATAACCCAGTGTAAGCAAGGCTTTAACTATCCGATACACTTGCAATACGCCCTCGTCCTGTGCTTTGATTATATCCTCATCTGCCAATGAGCTTATGGTTTGATAAGGAGCTATCCATATAATATGTTCAATGGGATCAAGCTGTTTTAGTTTCAGCATTATATCCTCTGACGTATCTCCAATCTGAAGTTTCAGCACCTCCGACTTTGGATAATACTGCCGGATTGATGTTATCTTGTCTTCATCGTCACAGATAAGTACTATATTGTCGTTCGGAGGCGGAAAACAAACCTGACTTCTCTCCATGTGAACCGGGTCCCAGGCAGGAGTCAGCAAAACAGTCCCTGTCATTGTATCTTCCGGATTATACTGTGAAGGCTGCTGCAAGACTCTTTTAGTTGTACCTTCTGCTCCCATTGTTCTGATTGAAGCACCTCGCATTCTGATACGGATGTCTCCTTTCTCATCACACAAATCAATATCCAGCTTTTGTATCTGATTATTTTGTGGTTTCTCACCGCTTATCCTTATAAAAGCCCACATTACATGTGTACATTCATCAAATATTTCTACCTCGCTGAGTTCAAACAACAGAGCAGGCTCGGTCAGTGCCATGCCATCAGCATGTATTAATGCAGCAAAGTCCGTTATCAATGCAATAGATGCTTGAAAAGCTGAATCCAACAAACTTGGATGCATTACATACCTTTCATGCGTATCGGCTACGGATGGTGGTAAAGAGAGTTTTGCCAGAATCTGTCCTGCACCAGTGAATATTTTCTCAATCCCCCGGTGTCCGGGGCCGTATTCGATTCCTGCAGCTTTAAAGGTTTCATAACACTGACCGGAAGTAATAGAACTCTGGTTGAACTGGGCTTTCAGTGCAGCCAGATCCAACCCAGGCCTCCTCCCGACCCGCTTTAGAAGCGCACTACCACGGCTATGAGCAATATTTCCCACTTCCGGTACACCGGAATTGGTATAGATTTCAAAAGCAATTTCTCCTTCATCTTCAGGCGACAGCCTGATATGTACCTGTACCGGCTGATTTTCAACAGATATAGGGCTAATCCAGAGTATGTTCTTGAGCTGAACTTCCATCCGGTTTGCTTCCATAGTCCCTGATGAAAGCTCTACTGCTTTTCGTGCCATTTCCAGGTAAGCTGCTCCCGGGAGTATCCGCTTTCCTCTAACTACATGATCTGAAAGGAAAAACTCCTGTCCTGTAAATGTCGAACTAAAACATTGTTGCGAAAAATCCGAAGTATTACGGTGAAGCAGTGGATGTAATACAGGAATAACCGCCTCTTTCAAGTCCTGTACCTGTTCTGACGAACCGAAATGTTTTATTCCTTCACTTAAAACCCAATAATGTTCTTTTGCCAGAGGATAGGCAGGCAGGCTCATCCGTCTGACCCTACTGCTGCCATATAATCTACCCCAATCAAAATCCATCCCCTTGACCCATAAACCGAGGAGTTTTGCATATTTTCTCCTCGCAATCCATTTTTCAATAGCCTCCTGCAATTCCTCATCTTCTGCAAACACAGCCATAGCATCCTTGTTACGCTTTACCTGACCCCGGTACATCCCGGCAGTCATTTCCCTGCCGGCTAAAAAGCCTTCTATTTTTTCTTCAAGTTCTTTGACAGAACCTGCCAAAAGCGCCAGACGTTCTTCCATAGCATCACGTCCAACCTGGAGAGTGTAAGCCATATCTGCCAAAACCGTATCCGGGTATTCATTTTCCCTGATCGCTGTCAATAGCTGCTGTGCCTGTTCCGTCAGCCGCTCTGCGTTTTTTGCCGACAGCACTATAACCGCAGGATTTTGAGTACTAACTTCAATTAGTGTTTGCTCCGCTTCTCTTGGTACATATTCTTCAATGACCACATGGGCGTTGGAGCCGCCAAACCCAAAAGAGCTTACTCCCGCCCGCCGTGGAATATCTTTACCTTCCTCATCCTGCAAAGGATTCCATTCCTTGCATTTGTTGACTATATAGAAAGGACTGTTGTCCAGCTTTATGTATGGGTTGATACTATCGCAGTGAAGACTTTTAACAAGCATCTTGTTTTTTATCTGAAGTACTACCTTAATAACACCAGCAATTCCTGCTGCAAGCTCTAAATGCCCGATGTTGGTTTTTACAGAGCCCAACCCGCAATGAGCTGCCATTATCTCCTGATTTCCGGTATCCTGGTACAACTTTTTGAAGGCAGCTTTCAGCGCATTGACTTCAATAGGATCTCCAAGTTCAGTCCCTGTCCCATGTGCTTCAATATATCCGACAGTCCTGGGATCAATGCCGGCTTTTGTATATGCCTCAACCAACAATTCCGTCTGTGCTTTCGGGTTGGGTGAAGTAAGTGAATTAGCTCGTCCACCATGATTTTCAGCAGTTGAACGGATTACTGCATATATATGGTCCCCTGCTGCCTCTGCCGCACTCAGTTTCTTTAGCAGAACCATTCCTGCACCTTCACCTCTGACATACCCATCCGCTTTGCTTGAAAAGGTTTTACACCGGCCGTCTTCACTGAGCATTCCAGCTTTATTGAAGCTGATATGGACTTCCGGAGTAATTATGGTATTTACACCTCCGGCTATAGCCATCTCACATGTATCTTCCTTTATAGCACTAACCGCCCGATGGATTGCAACCAATGAGCTGGAGCATGCTGTCTCAACCGGTTCACTTGGTCCATGTATATTGAGAAAATAACTCATCCTGTTAGGACCCACTGACGGTACGGCACCTGTGGCCGAGTACCCTTCAATGGCTTTATTGGCACGGGAAATCAAACTATTGTACCCGCTGCTTGCCGTTCCTACAAAAATCCCAGTCCTGGTTCCTGATATGCTGCGGGCAGAATAACCGGCATCCTCAATAACTTTCCATGCATAAGTCATTAAAAGCCGCTGCTGCGGATCCATAAGCTCTGCTTCTCTGGGTGAAATCCCGAAAAACAGGGGATCAAATTCATCCACACTCTCTATAAAACCGCCCCACTTAATGTTGCTCTTATTTACTTCCTTTATGGGATCGCCGTAATACTCCCTCCAATCCCACCGGCTTTTGGGGATTTCAGTGATGCAATCCTTGCCCTCCAGAAGATTTTTCCAGAGTTCATTTATATCCTTTGCCATCGGGAATACGCCGCTTACACCTATTATGGCAATGGGCTCATCAGCACTGCTGTTTTGTGACAACCGGGCCATTTCTCTGACCTTTGAAATCCTTGAACCCCGTATGCTAAATGACGGCTCTTTATCAAAACTGTTTTCTTCGGAAAATACCGGAGTTTTCCTTCCTCTTTTGTCACTTATTAATCCGGCAAACGCAGACTTATACTCTTCTGAAAAGAAACGGGCCAGACTTTTTATTGTAGAATGTTCAAAGAATATTGCCGGAGTCAGCTCCAGTTTGTATTCTTCATTAAGCTTGTTTGCAAACTCAGTAAACGTAATAGAGTCAAATCCATATTCACTAAACTCCGAACTGATATCTATATCTTCCATTTTAATTTTTAGCAACTCAGATACTGAATGCCTCAAAACTGACTGCACCTTTTCCGGCAAGCTGTATGTCTCCCCACATGCTAAAAAATCATCTTCACCGGATTGTCCTCTTCCTTTTTGTGAAACATAATCCATCGTAGAAAGAAGTTTTTGCTTCATACGCTGTAAATTTCCATACATCACCAAAACCCTGTCTTTACCGCTTGCTATCCCCTTATAAAAAGCCTTAACAGCGGTGTGAGTTTCTATAGCAGCCATACCCATACTTTGCATCATCATCTTCTCAGTTTCTGAATCGACATGCATCCCGCCCTCTTTCCAAAGAGGCCAGTTGATAGATATAGTACTTCCCCTGCGCTTTTTTAGCGCTGCTAAAGCATTTCTGTATACAGCATAAGCATCCATAAAGGCATTGGCGGTAGAATAGTCTGCTTGTCCGGGATTTCCCAGACATCCTGCTACAGATGAAAAAAGTATGAAAAAATCCAGAGGAAGTCCGCTGCTTTCCTGATCCAGGTTTACCAAACCGGCAACCTTAGGCGCTAAAACCTGCAAAAATTCCTCTTTGCCCTTTTTGACAATATAATTATCAGATATCACTCCCGCACTGTGTATGATGCCATTCAGCCCTCCAAATTCAGTACCTATATACTCTAACAAGCTTGCTGTATCAGCCTTGCAGCTCACATCTGCCTGTCTGTATTCAATCCTAATCCCATTGCCTTCCAGTTCCTTTAGCTGAACAGACTTCTCTTTAGAAAGCGGTGATCTTCCCGCAAGAATGACCACCGCATTCTGCGTTTTGCCGGCTATTTCCTTAGCAAATATCAGTCCCAGGCCACCGGCGCCTCCTGTAATAAGATAAATTCCGCCATCTTTCCATGGAACAGCAGCATCTGCCTGAGAACCTTCAATTTCACTCCAGCCCCCTACATAACGTTCCCCGGACTGATAACGTACATGGCTGTCATTGGGATACCGGCTGTTACATATTAATTTTTCTATGAGTTCCCTGAAATTCTCACCTTCTTCAACTTCTATAATCTGTCCGAGCAGTTTTGGGTTTTCAAGCCGTGCCGTTTTTACCAGGCCCAGGAGACCGGAAAAAAGTTGCTTCTCTCCCTGAGACGGAACAACAATTTGTACCAGAATCTTTCCCTCAGACTTGCTGCCGAGCATGTCCCGTATTTCCTCAAATGCACTAACGGCATAAGCCTGAAATCTTTCTTCAATTGCATCCTCCTTGGAATGCAACACCAGGCAGCGTCCCTCTTTTATTCCTTTTTCTATATCATTTGTCGATATGTTATTTAGTTCACAGATAATGACTAAATGCTGTTTGTAGTCTAAAATCTCACCATTACCGGCTATCCCCTGCTGCTTCCAGCAGTGGTTGAGCAGTAAGGTGCCCCGGGGCTCGATAGTCTTTAAGGAGCTTATTCCCTCTGCAGCCGCTCTGACTGAAAGCCCCCTCATCCGCACACATACCCTTCCTTCCTCATCACATATGTCAATGTCAAATTTCTGTATCCTATCTTCCCGGCTTCCGCTGCAGTGCCGTACCAGAGCCCACATTTCAGAACTACAGCCTCTGAAGATATAAAGTTCCTGAAGCGCATAAGGCAACGCAAGTTCGGGATTTACATCATCCAGCATCAATGCTGCCTGAAAGGCAGAATCCAAAAGGCTGGGATGAAGTAAAAACTTATTGCCGGAGTCGCAAACCGATGCCGGAAGCGATAACCTGGCTAGCAGCCGGCCTGTGCCCTTATATATTCTTTCAATGCCCTGGTGTCCGGGACCATAATCAATTCCAATTTTTTTGAATGCAGCATAGCATTGAAGTGATGAAAAAACACCTTGGCTGCATTGAGTCCGCAACCCGCCCAGATCCATAACGGGAGCTTCACCAGCTTGAAGCAGTACAACCATACCTTGACTGTACACTTCACGCTCTCCCTTTATTGTGTTCTCCGGGCCGTATATTTCATAAGCTATTTCTCTTTTGTTTTCCGCAAATAGTCCGATATTAACCTGGAGCAGCTGATCTTCCACTACAGCCGGACGAACCCAGACTACGTTTTTGAACATAACCCCTGGCATGTTTTCCCTAAAAGCGTCTGAAGACTGTTCTACGGCTGCTCTCGCCATTTCAAGATGGGCTGCTCCCGGAAAAACCTTATTTCCATTTATTATGTGATCAGCCAGAAAAAACTCGCTGCCAGAAAAAAACGAACTGAATTTCTGTTCATAGATATCTGATGTGTTTTTATGCAGCAGCGGATGAATATGTCCATATGTATTCAAATCAGCTAAAGTACTGTCAGCTTCATTTCCAGGTATCCAGTATCTTTCTCTTGCAAACGGGTAAGTAGGCAGGCTGATCCTGCAAGGCTTGCCTGTTCCGTACAACAGGTCCCATTCCATAGTAAAGCCGCTGACCCACAGTTCTGCGATTTTTTCCATCTCTCCCGTTCTGACACATTTTTTTATTATCTCCGCAGCTTTCTGCTCTCCTGCTGCACAAGCTATGCTTTCCCCATTATCTCTGGCATTGCCCCTCATATAATTACCGTCCGGCGCCCTGTCTTCTCTGAAAGCTTCAAGCATTTTCACCAGTTCAGGAATATTCTTGGATAAAAAGGCTACACGCTCTTCCATGGCTTCACGTCCTACCTGCAAAGTATAGGCCAGCTCATCCATTCTGATGCCCCGGTAAATAGTATCTGATTCCTGTTTCTTTGCTTTGCCCTGTGTTTTTTCGGAAAAGCCGGAGGAAAAGAGATGGTTTTTAAGAAATTCGAGCAGCTCTCCGGCATACGCATATAGACGCTGTTTATTCTTTGCAGAAAGGGGGATAATTACAACTTTTTCCTCTACGGGCTGATTCAGCGGTAAACTGCATTGGGCTTTCTCCTGGACAAATTCCTCCAGTATGATATGCGCATTGGAACCGGTAGCTCCAAAAGAACTCACTCCAGCCCGTCTCCGATAAGCAACCTTACAGCCATTCTCCGTTATCATAGGCTGCGCCCAATCCTCTACGCAATGTTGAACATAAAAGGGAGATTCTTCAAATCCGATGTATGGGTTTAATTCCTCTGAATGCAGTGATGGTACAAGGGTTTTATGATAAAGCTGCAATATCACCTTGTGCAGCCCGCAAACACCTGCTGCAGATTCTGCATGGCCTACATTTGACTTGACTGAACCGATCGAACAGAATTTCCTGTCTTCTGTATATTGGCGGAAAGCTTTCTCCAACCCCTGAATCTCAATAGGATCACCCAATGACGTACCTGTCCCGTGAGCCTCAATATAGCCGATAGTTCTCGGATGAATCCCTGTCTTTTCCATGCACTCCATAATCAATTCTGCTTGAGCGACAGGACTGGGAACCGTAATCCCGCTCACCGCACCTACATGGTTTATGGAGCTTCCTTTTATTACAGCATATATATGATCCCCGTCACTGACAGCTTTGTTCAATGGTTTTAGTAAAACCGCACCGACACCTTCTGCCGATACATAACCGTCCCCATCCTTGCCAAAAGTATGGCAATGACCGTCACTGGCGTGCATGCCCATCATTCCGTATGTAATATACTTGTCCGGGTGAAGAGATAGATTTACTCCACCAGCCAGAGCCGTATCGCACTCTCCCTTCTTTATGCTTTCTAAAGCCAAATGCAATGCAGTAAGGGAAGACGAACAAACAGTATCAACAGCCATGCTGGGTCCGTGAAAATTGCAAAAATATGAGACACGGTTTGCAATCTGAGCATAGTTTAGCGATAATGGAAATGCCTTCGAGTCCGATATGGCTTCAGCTCCGGTAAGCGCATAATCCTTATGCATTACCCCGGCAAACACTCCCACTTTCATCCTTTTATTCCGGCCTTGAGGCGAGACTAATGTTTTGGGCGTATATCCGGCATCTTCTATAGCCTCCCAGCAGGTTTCGAGAAATAACCTTTCCTGGGGGTCCATCAATTCCGCTTCACGGGGTGATATTCTGAAAAACTGGGGATCAAAGCAATCGGGTTCGTCTAAAAATCCTCCCCATCTGGACATCTTCTTGCCTGACGGCGAACGCAGCGTATCAAATCTTTGCCAATCCCAACGGGATTTTGGAATTTCACTGATACAATCTTTCCCTGATTTCAAGTTGTCCCAGAATTCGCGTAGATTTCTTGCGCCAGGATAGCGTCCTGCCATTCCGATAACCGCAATATCACCCTTCAATTGATCGAATCCGGAGAAATAATCTGCGTAATCAGGGTGATTTTTTACATTTGCCCGTTTATATCCTGGCAGATTTTTTTCTGTTATGTAAGCCGACAGTTCAGCAATAGTTGTATACTCAAACAACAATGTCGGAGATAAGGCCGTTCCAAATTCCCTCTCCATATCTTTAACTATCTCTAATAACCCTATAGAATCCAATCCCATTTCATAATAGCCGGAATGTATATCTATTTGTTCTAAAGGTTTTTTCAGATGCCGTGCCGTTAATTGGCGTAAAAATTTTTCAACCTCTGCACCTGATAATGTTGTATCATCCGGCGTTGAAAAAGACTCGGAATCCCCTGAATACTCCCTTGACTGAGAACCAGCCTTTTTATCCGTATTTATTAAGCCTGGTTCCCTGACCAGTTTGCAGGCAAGGTTTCTTAATTCCCCTATTTTTCTTCCTGTCTCGCTATAAAACTCTATTGTCACATAAACAAGCTCTTTTTTCCGTATAACCGAAGAAGTTTTGACCAGTGCTACGCATTTTTCCCGGATAGGTTCCCAGGCACGAAAAGATTCATAAAACAAGGGAAGGAATAACTGCTCTTGTTTCAACAAATCCTGATACATCACTTTCGAAGCAATAGCACTTCCATCAATAAGCGCCGGATGAAATATTGTACCGGCAGCGGTTGCTGATGCTCTGTTGTTCAGGCAAATATCTGCCAAAATCCATTCTTCCGTATGATAAATGCTTCCTTCTGCTTTCATAATTCCTGTGTGAATCAGCTCCTGACCCCGGTAGTGTTTATAGACTTTTTCAAGGTCAACAACTTTATTTGCAGACTGTTTCATTGCATTCAAATCCGGTATCTTGTCAGAAACCGCAGAAACAGTTTCATGCATCTGTGCAGTGATATACAGTTTTTTATCGTAGTCAGCCCTATCATTATGATACCTCTGGCCTTCTACAGTAATATTCCATTGCCCCTCACCTGCTTCAGAGCATTGAATGGTCAGCATGATGCCATAGTCTGGTCCCGCAGCTAAAGGGTTGTAAATTGTTAAGTTGCGAAGTTCGAGTCCGGAAAAGTTATATCCATTCTCCTGAAAAAACTGATATAGCATATCAATATAAGCTAATCCCGGCATCAGTTCCCGGCCATAGGCTTTATGATTTTTAAGAACCGGATGGTTTATATTGATTAATATATTATCTTCCATTGTCAATTCACCTCGATTTTTTAATCTCTGGAGTCTACTCTTCATCAGCTGTATAGCTTTGCTTCCATATGCTGTTCGTACTGTGCAAGCTTTTTAGTGCCCGCTCCTGTTCTTTGACATTAGTCGTTGTATTATTTATGTCTCCGACCATAACCGCATGTTTTCCGCCTTTGGAATTCTCACCGGTACAGTCTTTTCCGTTTTCCGGCCTAAATGCTTCCTCAGTTTGATAAACCATATATTTTTCCAATACCGGAGAAGGTATCGGATGGCGTACCACTCTTTGCAATTCAGTATTTGCCCATGCCTCTAAAATCACGTGGGCATTGGTGCCTCCATCTGCAAAAGAGCTTACTGCTGCAATCCTTGCAGCATCTGACCATGTAGAAAGATCACGTGAAAAATCAATGAAGGAAACGTCAAATTCATAATTCTTCATAGGCCGCTTTCCAGATAAGAATGGAAACTTCTGACCGTGGTACAGCATAAGTACGACTTTTATGAAACCTGCAATACCTTCAGCACACAGGAGGTGCCCGATGTTAGGTTTGACGGATCCTACTCCCAGGGAAGTACTGCTTGAAGAGCGGTAAACGGCTTGAATCGCCTTAAGTTCCAATAAATCCGTAACCTCTGATCCCGAGCCGTTTGCTTCGATATAGCCAACTTCTTCAGGCCTTCTCCGGCTTTTAGTCAAAGCAGCCATCATAACATCCTTTTGAGCTTGAATATTTGGAGTTGCAGGACCTGCGGTCCGTCCATCGTTGTTTACAGCCGCAGCTTTTATTATGGCATAGATATGATCTCCATCAGCAACGGCCTGCTCTACTGTTTTTAGCAAAACCATTCCTACACCCTCACCCAATACTACCCCTGAAACCCGCTGATCAAAAATGTGAAATACCGGCTCCCTGCTTAAAATTTTTCTCTGTTCAAAAATCCTATGGAATTCATCTGTGGTTAAAAGGCTTATTCCACCAACAATTGCACATTCTATTTCTCCGCAGCACAAGGCTTGTGCAGCTATATTTATTCCAACTAAAGCTGATGAGCAGGCAGTATCCAGAACAATGCTCGGACCACGAAGGTCAAAGAAATGTGAGATATTAGCTGCCAGGTAGTTTTTCCCTACGCCAACAATAGGATTCCGGGCCTTTCGCAGGCTGAGCCTGTCCGGCTGGTGCTGACTCCGGGCTCCAAGGTAGACCCCTACCGGTTTTCCCTTGATTTCTTTATGTGAATATCCTGCATTATGCCAGAGCCTGAGACTTTCTTCCAGCACCATCAGTGCTTGGGGGTCCATAACCCTTGCATCTTCATCATGGATGAGAAAAAAAGACGGATCAAAGTGCGTGATATTGTCAAGCATTCCCGCATGGAAATTGCTTAAGTGACCCCAGCGCTCCAAAGGCACAGGACGGATCACGGTCCGGCCTTCCCGGAGCAGCTTCAGATATTCCTCCACTGTGCCTGCACCCGGGAAACGGCATGACATACCAATAACCGCAATATCCTGCATGCCGGTCTTAATTTTCAGCTTTCCTGCCTCTACATCCTTCCGTACTTCTTTTGATGCTGATTGTCCTGCACGCTGATAGTCCTGCTTTTCAATAGTATCTTGCCTGACGGGTAAGATATCCAGAGTTTTTGCCAGGATATGGGCATGTTTGCACGAAAGCCATTGTGCAAATGCCTCAATAGTCGGATATTCATATAATATCGAAGGATCTATTTCCTCCCCAACCATTTGCTTAATCGGAGGCAATAGTTGGGCAAGCATAATAGAATCTACTCCATAGTCCTGAAAAGGTGTATCTGCATCTAGTCTGTGGGAATCGACCTTCAATTCCCGGGCAAACAAACCGGTTAACCAGTTTTTTATTGCACCGGTAAGGTCATCTGATATTTTGGGTGTTTTAGCGGAATGGAGAGTATACAACCGGGTGCCTGCTGGAATATCTTCATGGATTTTGCGGTTCATCAGTAGGTGAGGTTTCCACAAATCCGGGTTTATCACCGCTGGCAAGATTACAGGACCTAATTCATTTGACAGGACGCTGTCGAGCAGCTGCAATCCCTCTTTATCAGTCATACTCAGCAGACCTGTATACATATAGGCTTTACTTTTCACCTCTCCCATACCGGTCTCTTTCCAGCTGGGCCATTGAATACTGACAACAGGGCAACTAAAAGCATTTGCTTCTGCAAAATAATCCATATATGCATTTGCCATGGCATAGTCACTTTGCCCTGATGCTAAGGTGGGAATAACTGCCGATACTGATGAAAACAGTGCAAAAAACTGTAAAGGTTCATCTTTAAAGCATTGAAGTATTACGTCCAGTGCAGTAGTTTTAGGCTCCAATACCTGCTTAACCCTGTCAACAGATTTTCTTATGAACGCCGGGTTTTCAAAGTCACCAATGCCTGCACAATGAATAATTCCCCCGACCGGTCCCATGGTCTGCCTGATTCCCTGCAAGCTCTGCTGCAAAGCAATTTTGTCTGCCAGCGACACCTGCAGTATCTGCACCTGCACTCCTTGCTCTTCTAACTTTTGTATGGACTCTATTTTTTGTGAAAGCGGAGTATCCTTCTCCCTGTAAAATCCCCACTGCTCCCGAGGAGGCAATTCTTCCCGCCCTGTGAGTACCAGGCGCTTCACTCCGTAATACTCAACAAAATGCTTGGCACACAGATACCCTATTCCCCGTGTCCCGCCGGTGATCCATAAAACGTAATCCTTACTAAAGGCAAATCTGCTTTTCTTATCAGCTCTCAACTGAATTTCATTCAGAAAAGCCCGGTATCTTTTTTCTCTCCGGTAACAAATCTCTATATCCTCACTATCCGCAAAATATTCAAAAGCAATATGGCGCGCAAGAATCTTGTTATCCGCACACGGATCTGCATCCATATGCCGTGTCCGCAAGTGGCTGTATTCACTTTGCAGCATGCGGTACAATCCTGCACGGGATGCACCGGATAAATTGATGCCAGTATTCTGATAGGATTCAAGTCCCTTTGTTACACATAGCAGAGTCACTTTTTCTTTACGGCCGTGTTCAATCAACTGCTGCAGCCATAAAATCCACGTTTCGTCCTCACTACCATCCTTTCCGCAACCGGTCAGATCAATACAGCCGTCATATTTCTTCCACTCATATTCCTTGTTTTGCAGCTTTTTATCAGGTTCAAATATTTCCAGAATTTCGATTTCCGGAAAGTATTCAGAAAGTTCACCTGCAAGTTCCATAGTTTCTTTTGTTGCTATAATAGCAACACATGAATCCACTTCTCTGCTTTGACCCGCTTCACTCAGCTCCCAGCGCTTTTTCAGAAAGCACATTTTTCTCCCGGAAAAGCTGTCTTCGGCAATGTTCCTGCCAGGTACACCCATATCAACCCTGGGCTTCCAGCATAGTTCCCTGGCAAATGGATATGCAGGCAGGCTTATACGGCAAGGCTTCGTTTTCCCATATAGCTTGTCCCAATCAAAATCCAGACCTTTTACCCAAAGTTCGAGTAGCTTGGCGTATTTGCCTTTCTTTATCCAAGCATCAATAATACCTTCCATATCTTCATCCGCTTCAAAAACAGACAAAGAATCCTTATTGCGTTTTACCTGTCCTCTGAATAACCCCTCTATAGCTCCTTTTCCCCCAGCAAAGCTCTTAAGCTTTTCTTCCAGTTCTTTAACGGATAGAGCAGTAACGGCCATGCGTTCCTCCATGGCTTCACGCCCCACCTGCAGGGTGTAAGCCATATCTGCAAGACTATTGTCTGAAAACTGCTGCCTGACGATAGCATCCGACAATCTCTCTGCCTGCTCTTTCAGTTTCTCTTCATTTTTTGCCGATAATACGATAATCGCAGGATTTTGAGTGTTTATAACAATCTTTGGCTGCTCCGGAACAGCAGGAATATATTCTTCAACCACTATATGAGCATTTGCCCCACCTGCACCAAAACTGCTTATCCCGGCACGCCTTGGCACCTCATTCCCGCCGATCACCGGCTTTTTCCATTCTTCAATTTCCTGCTGAACTACAAAAGGTGTATTAATGAAATCAATATTGGGATTGAGTATCTCAGAATGCAGTGACGGCACCAGCTGACGGTACTTGAGCTGCAATAGGACTTTTGTCAGTCCTGCAATACCTGCAGCACTTTCACAATGCCCTATATTTGACTTAGCTGATCCTATTGTGCAAAACTGCTTATCCCTTGTATATTTCTGAAAGGCTTTGGTCAGACCCGCAATTTCAATCGGATCACCTAGTGAAGTCCCTGTTCCGTGCGCTTCGATATAGCTTATGCTCCTCGGGCTTATACCTGCTTCTTTAAAAGCCCGGCCAATAACTTCAGCCTGGGCATTAGGATTCGGAACGGTGTATCCGTTTGTTTTCCCACCATGATTTATTGCAGTTCCCTTTATTATTCCATATATGTGATCTCCATCCTTAACAGCTTTTGAGAGCGGTTTTATCAGCACCGCACCGACACCTTCCCCGGGAACGTATCCGTCACCTCCCTGCCCGAAACTTTCACATCTTCCTTTGCTCGATACAAATCGGTTTTGTGAAAGAAACAGATACTTATTTGGGTGTACAGATACATTGACACCTCCAGCAATTGCAATTTCACATTCGTTCCGCTGTATACTCTGACAAGCCAGATGTATGGCCGTCAGTGAGGATGAACACATGGTATCTACAGCCATACTCGGTCCGTGAAAATTGAAAAAATATGATACGCGGTTGGCGATGGATGCCGGAATACCCCAATAAGCTGCCGGTCTTCCCTGTAGCATTTCCTGAGCCCCGTATAATTGATACTCTTCATACATCACTCCTACAAAAACTCCTGTATTCCGGCTCTTACCCATATCGCCGTTCTTACCCCGTACTTCCCGTGTGTACCCCGCATCTTCGAAAGTCTCAAATGCGCATTCCAGAAACAAGCGCTCCTGTGGATCCATGTATTCCGCTTCTCTTGGAGAAATATTGAAAAATAATGGATCAAAACGATCAATACCTTTGAGAAAGCCTCCCCACTTACTGTAAGTTTTTCCGGGCTTGCTCCTGTCTTCATCGTAGTATAGCCTGTAGTCCCAACGGTTTTTAGGGATTTCCGTGATACAATCCCTACCTTCTTTTAAGTTTTGCCAGAATTCAAAAATGCTTTCAGCCCCGGGGTAACGACCTGCAAGTCCTATAATGGCGATTTCCCCGTTATCCGCCGTTTTCTTATCTTGCAGTATATTTTGTATTGCCGCAAAACGATGTCTTTTATAGCTTTTTAGTGTCATATCCGGTTTTTCAGTTCTATCATATGAATCATTGCAGTTTTCATCTGTCGTCAATATTTTTTTCTCATTTTCCAGCAGTTCTGTCAGCTTATCTGCATAATTTTCGAGAAAATATCCTGTTAATTCCTTAATGTTTTGATACTCAAAAAACAATGTTTTAGGTAAAGAGCCAAATATTATCTCCAGCTGGTTGGTCAATTGCATAATCATAATGGAATCAATTCCATATCTCTCCATAGGTGCATTTACTTCAATGCGGTCGTCCGGAAGCTTGATGACTGAAGATATTATCCTTTTTAAATATTTTTCTGCTTTCTCACATAGTGAATCGTGCCGGATTACAGGGTTTGGCCTATTTATCTGCATAACTGAAAGAGCTGTCGTTCCTTCAGGATTGCCCGGTTTTTCCATAAATCTTTCTCTAAGCCTTTTAGAATCCCCTTCAATTACCAGTATCTGATCCTCTCCCGAAGCCAGTCCCTGGTAAAAAGCATGTATCCCTGTGGATGTACTCATAGCTGAAGCCCTCATGTTTTGCCACATCATCCCTACAGATTCCTCAGCTACCTTCATCCCGCCATCTTTCCATAAAGGCCAGTTTATTGACAATGTCCGGCCCTGACGTTCTTTTACGGCAACCAGATTATTCCTATAGACCGCATACGCATCCATAAATGCATTGGCAGCAGAGTAATCAGCCTGGCCTAAATTACCCAAACTGCCTGAAACAGATGAAAACAAAACAAAGAAATCAAGCTTCAAATCTTTACTTGCCTGATCAAGGTTAACAAGTCCCGTAACCTTCGGCATTAATACATTCTGCAATTCGTCTTTTGTCTTTTTTAGGATTAGGTTGTCCTGGATGATACCTGCACTATGAATAATGCCATCCAGGCTTCCGTATTTTTCACATATGCTCCTGATCAAGTTTGCAACCGGCTTCTTGCCGGCTACGTCTACTTCCCGATATTCTACCACTGTACCCATATCCTGTAATTCTTTCAACAAGGATTGCTTATGTGCATCTAATCCAGACCTGCCAGTAAGAACTAAAACAACATCTTTTGCTTTGCTTAGGATCTCTTTAGCAAAAATCAAGCCAAGACCGCCTGTACCGCCTGTAATAAGGTAAACCCCTCTGTTTTTCCAGGGGATGTCTGAGTCTTCAAAAAGTTCAACCTCACTCCATCCTGCAACAAAACGTTTTCCCCCTATATATCTGATCTGATCATCAGCAGGACACCGGCTGTTATCCTTCAATTTTTCCGCAACTCCTTTTAGAGTCTCACCAGGTTCAAGTTCAATAAGCTGACATATGATATTGGGGTTTTCTATATGAGCAGTTCTTAATATTCCGGAAAGTCCTGAAAGAAGCTTTTTTTCATTGTCGGCTGCAATAACTGTTTGAATCAGAATCCTACCCTTAGGCTTCTCTTCAAACCTGCTCCGAATTTCTTCAAATAATTGAACTGCATAAGCTTGAAACCTGCCGTCAATTTCCCGTTTTTTCGAATATAGAGTGATGCAGCGGGCTCCATCCAACTCTGTCTCAATGCTTTGATATACAGTTTTATCCGGCTCGCATATTATTACAACATGCTCGTCATATACTGGCTCTGCAGCTCCTTCGCAAACATTTTGTTCTTTCCAGCACGGTTTTAGTATAAGCCTTGTATCAGGAGTAATAGATTTTTTTCCTCCCGTCTCATTCCCCAAAGCCTTTAAGGATAATCCCCTCATACGTACACACACATTTCCTGCTTCACTGCATAAATCCAAATCAACTTTTCGCAGCTTGTCTCCCATTCTGAAGTCATTACCATATCGAACCAAAACCCACATAACCGAAGTACAGCTGCTTATAATCTCAAGCTCGTCAAGTGCAAATGGTACGAATGGCCTGTCAGGCATATCTGCATTTTCACAAGCAAGTTCTGCTGCTAAAACCACTGCTGCCTGTAGGCTTGAATCCATCAAACTCGGATGCAAAACATATTTAGCTGCAGTATGAGCCAGAAAATCCGGTAGAGAAAGTTTTGCAAGGAGCTGTTCTTCTCCCTTATACACTTTTTCAATCCCCCGGTGCCCCGGACCGTAATCGATACCCATACCTTTAAAAGCCTTGTAGCATTCAGCAGCAGATAGGCTTTTCAGCTTGCATTGCTGCTTGATAGTTGGTAAATCCAAGGTTTCAACTTCTACCATTCTATCTAAAACAGCTATGCCCTGACTGTTCACTACAGGTTCCATATCTGTTCCGTCTATATTGCTGTAGATTTCAAAAGCTGCTTGCTCCGCACTTTCGGGAAATAGCCCGACATGGACTCGAACCGGCTGAGCCCCGACTGCTATAGGTTTTACCCATATTACATTTTTAAGCCTGACTCTTACCCCGCTGTTTTTCAAATATCCCGCAGCCTGACTCAGTGCTGCTTGTACCATCTCCAGGTATGCTACACCGGGAAGCAAACGTTGGTTATTAACAATATGGTCTGATAAAAAAAATTCTTGTCCTGTAAAGGTTGAACTAAACCGCTGCTCTGAAAAATCGGAGGTGTTTTGATGCAGCATAGGGTGTATTAAAGCTGCAGCAGCATGGTTTTGTGTTATAGAATCCTTGTATGCGGCGTTATTCGCTATCCAGTAGCGTTCACCGACAAATGGATATACCGGAAGGTTGATTCTTCTTATTGTATGATTTGAATAAAGCTCTTCCCAGCTCAACTCATGTCCCTCTGTATACATTTCTGCCAAGGCCGTTAGCTTGTCACCATACTCCTGCTCATTCTTAATGCTGTTATAAGACAGCTCTTTCATGATAGTTTTGCCCAACTCTCTAAGGATAGCCTTTAAGTTTTCCCTGTTTGTTTGACTGTTTGTTTTGGAAAGCTCTTTGGGTTCTTCATTGCTTAGGCTTTTTTTAAGTTTTTCCTGAAGCTCTTCGATATCCTTCACGACAAAAGCACTTCTCATTTCAAAATGTTCCCTGAACAAAAGCAGATTCGCGCTGATATCAATAAGACTGTTTTCTTGTCCGTGCTTCTTTAGCCAAGCTGCAAGTTCCTCTTCTTTTTTACGTAGTGATTCTTCTGTCCTGGCAGATAAGCAGATCAAATAGGAGGGTAATTTTTCAGATGTATGCCTGATAGCAGCAGGCGCCTCTTCAAGTATGACATGTGCATTTGTTCCCCCAAAACCAAAAGAACTGACTCCTGCACGTCTGGGAATTGTCCGGTTGTCCTCTCCTCTCAAAGCTTTCCATACCTGAGGCTTGTCCACTATATAAAAAGGACTGTCATCCAACAGAATCCGGTGGTTTAGCTTTTTATAATTCTGCAATCCGGGCAACTGTTTATGCTTCATCGAAAGCAAAACTTTGATAACTCCTGCAATGCCTGCTGCTGATTCCAGATGCCCAATATTGGTTTTCACCGACCCGAGGCCACAATAGTTTTTTCTTGCCGGCTGTCCTTCTTTTGAAGGAAATGACCCGAATGCCTTTACAAGCCCCGCAAATTCAATAGGATCACCTTTGGGAGTGCCTGTACCATGAGCTTCTATGTAGCTGATACTGTCAGGTTCTATTCCTGCACGCCTGCAGGCATCAACAATCACTGCTGCCTGTGCATCCGGATTGGGGTAGGTTAAAGTATGAGTCCTGCCATTGTGGTTAACTGCACTTCCCTTAATAACACCATAAATAAGGTCTCCATCCGCTACCGCCTTCTTCAATGGTTTGAGCAGAATCAAGCCTGCACCTTCGCTGCGGACGTAACCGTCTGCACTATCATCAAAGGTCTTACAGGAACCTGTAGGAGACAACATTCCAGTTTTTGAAAAGGAAATATGTCTAGTAGGAGTCAATAAAAGACTTACACCCCCTGCAAGGGCCATACTGCATTCTCCAAGGTATAAGGACTGAATTGCTGAATGAATAGCATTCAGCGAACTTGAACACGCAGCATCTATAGGAAAACTCGGCCCATTAAAATTAAAATAGTGGGAAATCCGGTTGGAAATCACTGCAGAAGCGGTTCCTGTAGAATGATAAGCTTCAATGGAGCTAAATACTTTTTCCTGTAATTCTTTATAATCATGATTGAACACCCCAATAAAAACGCCTACTTTAGAGCCGGATATGTCAGACGGACAAACGCCTGCATCTTCCAGACAGTTCCAGGAAAGCTCCAGCATGATTCTTTGCTGCGGGTCCATGACTTCAGCCTGTCTGGCAGAGATATTAAAAAAAGCTGCTTCAAAGGCATCTGCATTTTCTATAAAACCTCCCCACTTGCTGTTGGTTTTATTCTCCCCGGTTTTGGGATCCCCCCAATATGCTCTCCAGTCCCACCGTTCCAATGGAATCTCCTGGATACATGACTTTGAGTTGTTCAGATTTTCCCAAAACTCTCTATAGTTTTCAGCCCCCGGAAACCTGCATGCCATACCGATGACAGCTATGTCCATACTATTTCCATCTTCCTGTTTTCCTTCGAAAGGTTGAGGTTTTTTGTCTTTCATACTGATCTCCTTTCTTTATGTAATGACTATGTTTTCAGTTGTACATTTCTTTCCAATTCTAAATAGAAAAGCAATAAAAAAAACCACCTTATCGCAGCCATCACATATCGATAACAGCAAAAAGGATATACTTAATAAACCTCACCATTAATATGCTTGATGCGGTATTTCTCGTCATCAGTTTTCATTGGGTTTAGTAAAGGCCAGTACGGTTAACAATGAGCAGTTGAGCATGCCCTTTACACTAGTATGCTTGACTTGCTTTTCAACCATTTTAGTGCTATCTTCTCGGGATTTAGAATTGACCAGATATTTTAGCGGACTTTTCCATAAGAAGCAGTCCGATTTATTTAACAGTCCTTCTTTTCCTATCATATGACTGTATAACCATTTCTACCTCTTCATTATCCCTTCTGCTGAATAGCCTGCAGCATTGCTTGTGAATTCCACTTAAATTCAGCAGTTATTCCGTTCAATGTTTTCTCTTTTGAAGGACCTCCAATACAGTTTTGACCTTTATTACGACATGTTAAGTTACAATGACTTTCGTAATATGCTTATCATCAGTGACTAACATCACATTCCGGCGATTGGCAATCGCCAGATGCTTATCAAGCACTATATACTTGATAAAAACTATATTTACCAGAAAAATGTTTTATGATATATTAAAGTGGCAATACTGAATAAATACATTGCCTAAGCTTATAAGAAAGTCCTTCCATCAAAAAAGTCTTTCTTACAAGTCATTTCTCCCATAATGTGTATCATTATACATCTTTTCCCATTTAGCGTCAACCTTCGTATATTGCTTGTATTGAAATTATAATAATTTCCCGATTTTTATATTGTACTTCACGCTATATGAAAAATTGTTTTTACATAGTCTTAGCCAAAAATATAAAAAGACGTTGATAAACAACGCCTGTTTTATATACATTATCGCATCTGATTAACTTTTTATTTTGTTGATTTTCTGACCAGAATTTCCAGCTTTTTCGCTGCCATATACAATAATTCTCCTCCATTTTAAAATGAAACTTTAAGCTGAAAGCTTTTTGAAAGCAATGACACCAACTACTGTAAAAAGTATATCTACCACTACACGGATTAATAAATCGAAGGTGAATTCCAGCACTACATACATAAAGATATGATTCATAAGCCAATTTAGTCCAAAAACTATTACCCCAAAATATACTGACTGTCGGATGATTGATGTCCCCTTAGCACCTGACTGTAATATTAAGTAAATATTTCCTACCCATAGTCCTAGGCTTAGTGTCCAAATAAAGCTTCCTAACGGGTTAACATCATTTGCTGATTGGATGTGAAACACAGTATATGCCAAATACCTTCCGATAACATAAAAAAAACTTATGACAAAAATTGCCGGTGCGTTTTTCAATTTATATTTCTGCACAGAATCAGTTCCGGTAAAAATCCCCAGAAGTGTCCCTGATAATACTAAAGTTGCACAATCAGTCAAACCCATTAATAACTCGCTCTGCACACTGGTATTGAATAACAGGACTGCCTCAAACATTCCTATAAAGTATAAACCACCAAAGGAAAGTCCATACATAAGCCCTTTTATCCACCTTTTTCCCGGGAGGTTATCCTGAATAAGAATAAATACGAGTGCCAGTACACTAAAAGCCAGCAGCTCCCAAACAATCACAGCAGGTATAAGCATGCCGTTCTTAACAAAAATACTGAGTTTAATGGAAGACAAGTTTGATGTATTAATTGGTGATAATACCGCATGGAAAACCATGTTTATAAAGCCGCTTATGCAAATAATACAAATGACCTTGCGCCAATCTGTTTTCAAAGCTTTCATGGATGATTTGCCCCCTTCTTCATTAACAGTTTGTACAGCTGCTTAAGATTTGACAATAACTTCTTTTTTGCTTCCTCATTACTGCTTGTAAAACTCCTCTTATTGATCCACTTACACAATTCACCGTGCATGTAGGTGTGCAATATATCGCCAATTAAATTTGCTTGCTCTCCAGTAAGTTTATTACCGCTTACTTTTATAAGCGCATCCTTTAGTCCTTCGCCTGGCTTATATAGTATTTGCATAACTTCCGGCGACGGTTTTCCACCTATTGATTCCAACCAAACCAGCCTGAACCACCCCGGATATGTCATAGAAAAATCTATTATGCCGGATAGTATCAGGTATATTATTTCATCATCCTTCACTTCAGTGCCTACATTAGATTCCACATAAGCTATCATTTTAAGCAAAACTTGTCCCAGTGCCTCCCAGAAGATTTCATCAAGGCTGCTGAAATAGTTGTACAAATTCGTATGGGCACATCCGATTTCCTTAGCGATCCCTCTTAGATTTACATTTTTGATACCCTCATTTTCCTCGATTAGTCGTAATACAGTCTCTATTATGAGTTCTTTGCTTATGTCCTTTTTACCTGTCTGCATATTATCACTCCAGTATTATATTACCAGTGGTAATTACCACTGGTAATATAATACCAAAACATAACTTTTATGTCAACATTCTTCAAGTATAGATCAAGAGTATTTTCACTTAATCAGGGTAATTGATCAAGCATAGTCTTATAGCTATCGTCCGTATAGTGGGGCATTCTAAAGCTACCTTGCTGCAAATCCATGCCAAATAGATTAAAGGTAACTAAACGAAATCAGATTATGTTGCCTCGTACCAATAACACATGTATAATAGGAGCTGAAGTAAAGTAGACCTGGGATGTACGGAAAAAGCTTGTTGTTTGAACCTACAAATGTAAAAAGGGAGTTTAGTGTTTGGAAGCTGAAGTCAGGCCCCAATTTTAATACCTCCATATAGCAGAAGCTATATGCAAGGCAGGGGAAGGCTGAAATTTTCAACAGGACACCCACCTAGCGAGGGCTAGGTGTCAAACAACAGGTGAAGGCATTTTGGGTATTTATTACATAATAATTAATTGAGTTTTTAGTATAAATATTTAGGGGACACTTAAGCCCCCTGCACAATCATTTACCCCTAGGACATGTCAATTCAGACGATAGTTCACATTTGGCACCAGTAGTCTTAGCACAGATACCAGAACAATCTTGTTTGGTAACCTCCGGCATGCATTCTTTTTTGCCATTATCAAAATTTACAATACAGGCCCCTTTATTCCTGCTATTTTCATCCATGGTTTATCCTCCTAAAAGTTGTTTTATTTCAGAATTTATTATTTGCATATGCTAAATAATAATACTTCAATATGAGGATTCAAATATGGTAAAAAGATTAACAGATTTACTCTTTATCAATATCTACCTCGTATAAAATTAATCTGTTTTTGAAACTATTATAATAGATACTGTTATATGGAGATAGAATATGATAAATGATTTACTGAAAGGATTATCCAAATTAACATCAACATCCCAGGAAGTAATACCGGACATCCTTCTCTTGCAATTTTCAATAGCAAATGCATGCATTGTAGGTGAAGTTAATGAGTGGGTCCTAATAGACACCGGGCTTGAGAATTCCTATGAATATATACTCAGGTCTGCTGGTAAACGCTTTGGAGAAGGCAGCAGGCCAAAAGCAATCATTTTGACCCATGGACATTTCGACCATGTGGGTTCGGTAATCAGGCTGGCTGAGCAATGGGATGTTCCAGTATATTCCCATGAGCTGGAATTGCCTTATATTACAGGTAAGAAGGATTATCCGGAAGGTGACCCTACTGTAGACGAAGGGCTTGTTGCCAAAATGTCACCCTCCTTTCCTCATAAGAGTATAAATCTTGGTTACCGTGCTGTTGCACTTCCGTCAGACAAAAGTATACCAGGCATGCCGGGATGGAAATGGATTCATACACCCGGACACACAGAAGGGCATGTTTCATTATTCAGAGAAAGTGATAAAACACTAATTGTTGGAGATGCTTTCACAACAACTAAACAGGAATCGTTTACTTCTGTATTGACTCAGCATGAACAAATAAAAGGCCCTCCTGCGTACCTGACTACAGATTGGGATTCAGCGAAAAAATCAGTCCAGAGTATAAAAGATTTAAAACCGAAGTTAGCCATACCAAGCCATGGGTTACCTATGAAAGAAGACGAACTGGAAAAGCATCTGGATATGCTGACCCGTCATTTCAAAGAAATCGCTGTTCCAGATCACGGCCGTTTTGTGGATAACTGAAAATCAGAGGTTTTATAAAAAAGAAAGATTCCTTGCATTATCATTTGTTAAGATTTATTTTTTTTCTTATCCTGCTTAGGGATACAGGGGTTATTCCCAAATAAGAGGCGAGGTGATATTGTTTAAGCCGCTTTTCCAATCCTGGAAATGCGGCAAGAAATTGTTTATATCGCTCCATACTGCTTAACAATTTAAAACTACTCGCGTGTTCCTCTTTCGCAACAAGGACTGCATCAATCATTTTTTTAAAAAACAAAAGCAGGTCATAATTACCTTCAACTATTTGCTCAAAATCGGAAATACCTGCTACGAGGATTTCACTGTCTTCCAATGCTTGTATGTAATACATAGATTCCTTCTGAGATAGATATGCCGCGTAGGAGAATAGTACCCCACCTTCTGCATAAAAGTACTTTGTTATGTCATTACCTGTTTTATCAATATAGTAAGAGCGGAAAATCCCCTTAATAATAAAGCCTATTTCAGTAGATTTTTCACCTTCCTGCAAAAAGAACATATCCTTTTTTACTGCCTTTGGCTTAAAAATATTCCGCAATAAAGAAATACTTTTCTCATGAAGAGAAATCTTCTTGCTTCTTAAAAGATCCAGCCATAAACTGTCATATACATTCCCATCCATGCAAAAACCCCGCTTCTTTTGTATAAGGCGCTATTGTTAACTTCAATTATACTTTGACTTGGATTATATTGTAAACCCCGCACTATTATCCTGTCAAATTTGACTGGAAGGAAGCTTTTAGATTGATGGTAATGGATGATATTGCCGGAATGTCACATGCAGATTCCCTTGGCTCCCTGGTGTCTTATTGGAGATATTCAGGTAAGCAGCAAATATGGGCCCTTGATCATAAACAGTTGTACGTATTGATCGAGTAATATATTTCTCCTATCTAAAAATCAAAGTCATCGGGATTTGGTCCTACTCTAAGATTCTTGTTCATTTCATTAATCATCTTCATATCTTCGGATGAAAGTTCAAAATCAAAAACATCCATATTAGAAATAATTCTATTTTCATGTACTGATTTCGGTATCACAATTATATCTCTTTGAATATTCCATCTGATAACAATTTGGGCTGCTGTTTTACCATACCCTGCTGCAATCTGTTTTAATTTTTCATTCTGCAGCAGATCGCTACCGGTACCTCCTAACGGACTCCATGCTTCCACCTGAATTCCTTTCGCTTTACAATAGTCTATCAGTTCCTGATTATTCAGCAATGGATGTGATTCAATTTGATTAATTGCAGGTATGATTGATGCCACTTCTTCCAATCGTTCTAAATGCTGCTTGTGGAAGTTGCTTACTCCTATTGCTCTTATCTTTCCTGCGGCATAAAGCTTTTCCATTTCAATCCATGCTTCTTCCAAACCTTTAACAGGCCAGTGAATCAAATATAAATCGATATATTCCATTTGTAAAGCTTCCAGACTTTCGTAAAATGCTTCTTTCGTTCTTCTTTGTATGATATCGTCATTCCATAACTTATCAGTAACAAAAATTTCTTCTCTTGCTACTCCGCTCTCTATAATTGCCTTTCCAACACTTTTCTCATTATTATAGATTTTTGCTGCATCAACATGCCTGTATCCTGCCTTTAATGACCATTTTACGGCATTCTCCGTCTGTTCTCCTTCTTCTGTCTGAAATACACCCAGTCCCAGTTGAGGAATCTCTATTCCGTTATTAAGCTTTATCAAATTCATCTGATTTTCTCCCTAATTCATGATAATAATAGGTTTGCCATTCGTAATAACATAATTTCCTTTTACTACAATGGCTTCATTATTAAGCTCATTGTGATAAACACCGTCAGGTATATTCACTTCTACCTTACCTTCTTTCCCTTTTAACGGGAAAATCCCGACACAAGTTTTTTCCCCTTTCCTATAATAACCAATGACAGTATCGTATGAATTATTTGCTGTCAGATAGTAGCTTCCATTAGAAAAAATCTCATTCTGTTTAGTTTCATATAGCTTTTTCATAAGTCCGCTCAAGTCCACAGTTCCACTTCTATCAATTTTATCCAGATCAAACAGACTTGGAGTATGTGTGTTGGCAAATTCCTGACCTGCATATATAAGAGTAGTACCTTTCTGGAAATACAAGAAAGCAGTAAAACTTTCCAATGCACTCATATCACTAACATAATTCTTAAATCGCAGCTGGTCATGATTCTCTAAAAATCTTAACTTAACGTAATTATTCGGATAAATGGCATCCTGGAAGTTAAGATATCCTAAATATTCACTTAATTTCATTTCTCCTTTTAAATATTTCTCATAAATATCCCAAATATCATAGTCATAGGTAATATCAAATGCAGAATATAATTCACCATCTGACCACGCATCAAAACCTCTAAATCTAAAATCCTGTAAAAACACAAGATGTACTGACTCAGCCAGCCATATTAACTTTTCTTTGATGCTAGAGCACTCTTTTCTGGCTCTTTGCCAGAATTCCACCGGCACCAAAGATGCAACATCGCATCGAAATCCGTCCACTATTTTAGCCCATTGCTTTAGTGTTTCGATCTGATAATTCCATAATTCCTTACAGGAGTAATCTAAATCTACAATATCAGTCCAATCACCTACTCTGTTCCCCATCTTTCCATCTGCTTTTCTATAGAAAAATTCCGGATGATTTTCTGCAAGCCAAGAATCCGGTGATGTATGATTGTAGACAACGTCAATAATACACTTCATTCCAAGAGAATGGATTTTTTCTACCAAACCTTCAAAGTCTTCCAATGATCCATATTCAGGATTTACTGCACGATAATCCTTTATTGCATATGGACATCCAAGATTACCCTTCTTGTTTTTCTCTCCAATAGGATGAATAGGCATGAACCAGATAATATCCGTTCCTAATTCCTTTATTCTTTTCAAATCATCCTCAATGGCTTTAAATGTACCTTCATTGGTATGATTTCTCACATAGATACAGTAAATGACCTGATTTCTTAAATCTGTATTTGTATTATTTGCCATAGCGTTCCTCCATATAAGTTCACTACTCTTTGTAATTACTATTTTATATCAGATTACTCATTTTATCTTCCGAATTTATGAGGAGTTTTTACGTTTCTATGACTTTTTCCGATATTCCTTGGGTGTAAATGTTGTTTCCTTTTTAAAAGTCCTTATAAAATTGCCCATGTTATGAAATCCGCATTCAAATGCAATTTCGGTAATACTCTTATTTGTAGTTAATAACAGATTTTTAGCATTTTTAGCCCTATATATATTTACATATTCCATTGGCGGTATTCCAACAATTTGTCTAAACACTCTGGAAAAATGCTGCTCATTCATACCTACTTCATTTGCAATAGTTCCTACTCTAATAGGCTTATTAAAGTTCTTTTCAATAAATATAAACGCATCCTTTATACTGGCAATCTGCTTATTTACTGAATTGTTATTTGCTTTCCTAAAAAAACTGCCAGACATTAATATCCCTAAAATAGCAATCAAATTTCCCATGATTTCTATCTGATTTCCTATTGATATCGATACTTTCCCACAAGCTCCGTCATTTGCTGTTTTCACACCGTCATGACAATCCACAATGTTTTTATAATACCTATTAATTCCTTGAAATTCCTTTTCACCTTCCGGGATAAATCTTGGAAATTGCAGCTCTCCTTTAATCAATGGCTGTATCACTTTTAACTGAATCTCAGTCTGCTCCCAGAAATTCATCATCTCCATTTTGAATACAACTGCATCCTCCCTGCATTCATCATCCGAAGTAATAGAATGAAGTTCATCTCTATTAATAAACAGATAGCCTTTTTCAAAAACTTCCCTCTGTCCATCTATTTCAACCGTGAATTCTCCATGCATAAGGCGCACGATTTCGTATTCCTGGTGCCAGTGCATTTTCACTTCCAGCTTGCCTCGTACTGGGTCATGTTTATAATAACCGCAAGGAAAACTTTCCGTTCCGTGAATCTTATCTTCTTTTTCTTTTGAAATATTCATTCCCATCTACCTCTTTTTTAAACCTTAACTTACAACAGGCTAAATATATAAAGCTATGCACTGGGACAGTAAGTATGCAAAATCTGCACTATTGAACACTTTTTAGTTTGGCAGCTGTATCCTCGATTGCTTCCATAACCTCATGCTCGTTCACTATCTCCGGTGAGCTGTATTGAGAACCATATGCTTTTATAAGATAGCAATTATCAAACCCAAACATATTAAAATAACTTTTGTATTTTTCAAAAAGAGAGTTATAAATATTATCATCGGCATAACCATAAGACTGGATAAACACTAAACTCCTGTTTTTAGGAAGATGATCAGCTGATACACCGGTTATGCCATAGTATGACCAGGTTCTGTCGACAAAGCACTTAAGTTGTGCACTTATATCTCCATAAAATACCGGAGTTGAAATTATAAGCACTTCTGTTTTTTTTACCAGTTCAAGTATTTCGGAAAGATCATCATTAATCGCGCATACATCGGTTTTGTTTTTCCTGCAATAAAAGCATTCCTGACAGCCATGCATATTTAAGCTGTTTACGTTATACTTTTGAATTTCATTTCCATGATCCCCCAACTTACTGAGTAGATTTGCGGCAAGTTTTGAACTTACACCATTTTCCCTTGGACTGCCATTTACTAATAATATTTTCATAATAATACCCCCCTAGATTTTATAGTTAATTTTTCAGTTAGTCTGCTTTTTTAGTCACCGTTCGATACAGTCTGTGATTTATTCTTCCTGACGGATATATCCGGAAGTAATAAGGAAACTGCAATTGCTGCAACAGCGATGATTAAGCTTGTAATAAACACATTGTGAATCGCTGAAGAAAGAATATCTTTTATTTGCTCTAGTAGTATATTAAAATCCGCCATTAGTGATGCCGGAACCTGCTTTTTAAAGGTAGTTATTGTGTTTGTATTTACTAGGGCTTCGGGGTCTTTTATAATTGCACTGTAATCGAATGAAGTATCTGAGGTGCTAAGTATGCCCAAATCAATTTTATCAATTCCACTAGAAATCGATGAAAGCATAATTATTCCAAACACAGCCGATGCAATGGTTCCACCTATATTTCTAAAAAATTGAACCGATGCCGTAACAACTCCCATTTTACTTTGAGGAAAAACATTTTGAACTGCGAGTGTAAAAACTGGCATATTAATTCCTATCCCCATGCCAGAAACTGTCATGGCAGCAGCAACTTCCATAATCGTAGATTCAGCATTCAGCCTTGTCAGAATAAAGATGCCTATTGCTGTTACGACAAATCCGGCGACTGCAAAAAACTTAAGCTTTCCCGTTTTTGAAATTGCCTGCCCGCTAATGAAACTTGCTATCACAAAGCTAATCATCATTGGCGCAGTAGCCATACCAGAATTAGTAGCACTTTCGCCAAGAACAACCTGTGCATAAAGAGGAATAAATAGTACGGCTCCAAACATAGTCGCATTAGATAAAAAAGCTGCAACAGTTGATACGCGGAAGGTTTTATCTTTAAACAGCGTCAGTGGAAATATTGGTTCCTCCGCTTTCTTTTCTATAAAGCCAAATGCTGCAAGCATGATAAACGAAAAAGCAAACATAATGAGGACCTGTGCAGATAACCATGAATATTTTTTACCTGCCCATGTAAAGGCTAAAAGCATAGGTGTAAGCCCCAGTATTAACGCAATTGTACCTGCATAGTCCACTCTTCGGCGGGCAGCAGTATCTTTTTTATCTGAAGGTACTGCAACAAGTATGAGGGTAATGAAAAGAATGCCAATAGGAAGGTTTATGTAAAATACCCATCTCCAGCCAAAATGCTCCGCGATGACCCCTCCTAAAACAGGACCAATGATACTTGCAAGTCCAAACGCTGAAAATACGACACCTGTGTTTTTTGCTCTTTCCTCTGGCGGAAAAACATCACCAATCATTGCGAAAGTATTTGCCATTAGTGTTCCGCCACCAATACCCTGTATTGCCCTGAAAATAATCAGCTGCATCATAGACTGTGAAAGGCCGCAAAGCATAGAACCCGCCAAAAATGTAAACGAACCTATTATAAAGAACAGTTTTCTGCCGAATGTATCCGCAAGTTTTCCCGATATCGGCGTAATTACCGTCGAAAACAGCATATAGATAGTTAACGGCCAGGCATATAAATCAAAACCATTCAAAGCATCAGAAATATTTTTCATGGCAGTGGAAACAATTGTACTGTCCAATGCGGCAAGAAGGACACTCAGAGTTAAACCTATCATAATAATTTTTTTTTGTTTTCTACCTGGATTAATAAGTTCAGTCACAATATTTTTTCCCTCCATTCAGTTTTTTTCATTACATGCTGTATGATTTCTATGGATTTTAAGAATTGTTCCATTTCGTCATCAGTAAGATTTTCAAATCGTTTACTGACCGCCGCTTTTAAATTTCCCCGATGTTTTTCTGTTAACTCTTTTCCTTTGCCGGTTAATCCGATTTTTATAATCCTGCGGTCTGTTTTATCCGGAAATCTTTCGATAAGCTGTGCTTCAATCAATTTATCAACAAGAACAGTCATTCTTGATTTAGATATCAGCAGCATCGCCCCGACAGTTGAAATAGGAACTTTCCCATACTCCTTAAGTACATGCAGTGTTTGGTAATCCTGATATGAGTATTCGGGATCGGAACACTTGTCTCCAAGCAGTATAAAGTACTTGATAACAGTAGGGAATACTTTTAGAAAACTCTCAGAAACTGAATCCAACTTATTTTCATTCAATTTGTCTGCCTCCTCTTAGTCCGAAATGCCAACAGTTTATATTATGTATAGTTAACATTATAAATAGTTCATAATATTAACTATTTATAATGTTAATCCATTTTATACCAAAAGTCAATACAGAATTCATCGCTTGAATAATTTATAAAAAAAATAAAGGCATTAAGACTTTCCTTCTCAATACCTTTATTTTTTTGTGAATTGTGTTATAGGGTAACATAATCAAAAATATCCAGAATCATTTATCTCAAGTATGATTGTCATGTGGTTGCCCAATATACCAGATTTCGTAGCTTTTCGGCCTGATCCTGCTCCGAACAAACTGGTTTTAGCTTACTGCCTGTAAGCTTTTCATTAACAATTCTACAGGTTCCCCCGCACACTTTACGAAGATCACAACCTTTGCATGTCTCCATGTAGCTAACCTGATGCAGTTTGGATAAAGTGCGAAGATAGGGAACAAGTTCTTGAATCGTCATTTTATCTATATGACCGATGGACCCTTCGAGCAGATGGCAAGGATAGATATTTCCATCCGGTCCTATGACAATCTGTTCGCAATAACCGCAGCTAAGTGTTTCACAAATGACCTTTCGGGTCGGAATTTGATTTGCTTCGGCAAGCAGAGATAAAAAATTAAACCGATTTTGCTCCGTATCAAATTCACTCTCAATTTCACATCCACGACCATGACGGCATACACCCATGCCTATATGGAATTTTACACCAGTTCCACTATAACGCCGTGCGAATTGCAAAAAATCATTTTCTATCGAATGACAGTTCTGTGGCATGGCAGTTATTCCAACCTGTACGTGAAGCGGTGTTTTAATAAGTAAATCGATAGCTTGAAGTATTCTTTTGTAAGTACCTCTGCCTCTTATAAGATCATTAGTTTTTTCTTCCGGACTTCCTAAGCTGATTTGTATACCGCTAAGTGTTTCCGTAAGAACATTGATATACTTTGGTACTAGCAGTCCATTTGTAAGCATGCGGATTGAGAGACCATTCTTTTTCCCACACTCGAGTAGTTCAGCGATATCATGTCTCAGTAACGGCTCTCCACCGGTAAGCAATAAATGTGTGCCGCCATTCTTGGCAAAATCTTCTATGAAAGCTTTCCATCGCGTTGTTGGAAGTTCATCAGTTGTCGGAGAATCCGGGCCTGAGTCGGCATAGCAGTGAATACAGCGTAATTGACACTTTTTTGTTATGTGTAATCTGGCAAAACGCTCCGGTTTTAACGTATAAGGGTATGTTTCGCCCCTTATCCCACATACGAACCCTGATCGTGCTAATTTGAAAACGAGGCTTAGGATATTCTCCCATTCTTTGGTGAGCACATCTTCATCAGCCTTGGTAGAACGGTGCTGAAGTATTGATACAGGGGAAAGACCGGATTTTAGAAGCATCAAAATTTTATGCTCGTCAAAATTTAAGACGATAAAAACACCTTTTTCTGGAGCAATCCAAAAATATTCATTTCCTATTTTTTTGTACTTGATATTAGTAATCAATTGAATTCTATTTTCTGGTAATAGCAAATTCTGTTTATCAATCATCGGGATTCCTCATTCAAAATATATTTCATCTTAAAGGTACTCAATATTTCGTTTGCAGTCTCGCTTATATCTGGCAATAAGCCTCTGTTCATTTTTCATACCTCCTTGAGGCTGTTATACATCGCAGTCTGTTCAGCTTGATTGAACCTTGAAAGCCTACTACGCACTGAATTCTGTACCTGAAGCCAATCCTCATAATGACAGAACTTATTGATCGGGCACTTATTGCATTGCCCACAATCCGGCAGCCGCATATATTGAAATGCATTTTTCCGGTCACAAAGGTCCGCTATTATCTCTGAGGCTAAATCTTCATCATATATTTCCTTAAGATGGTGTCGGATGTCCGAGATCGCCCACCCATCAGCCATCAATCGAAAGTATTCCAGAACACCTGCAAAATATTTTTTATTTTGCAGGTCATATCCTGTCCTACGCAGGTTATCTCTCAAATATTTATAAGCATGCTTATAGTCACCAATCCGATGGAATAGAAGCGATAAAAGAAAATCCCCTTGTTCCAAAAAAGAGCAGTCCCAGGACGGTGATATTATCAATCCGGCCATCCAGGAGAATAAAGGTATTTCCTTCCTCAATTCATATTGAAGCGGATCATCTTCTGCAGCTTTCCATTCAGTTTCCAGTGCCAAGATGCAGGCATTAAGCTCTTGTTCTGAGGCATGGGAGAGGTGAAGAATACACCACCGGTCCGATTGCTTCTTTGATCGTTTAAACATATTCTCAACTTGCCCCTGGCTAATCGGCGGAATTAATGCGTTAGACATTCCTTCAACAAAAACATGAAAAGATGGAAAACTAAGGAATGATACATCCCGGATAAAAATCTTTCCTCCCAAATCATGAATCCGTCTTACAACGAACTCAAAGGCTTCACGGCTTGTATTAACCCTGTCTGCGAATCCGGCTGGAAGTCCTTTTGCAAAAGACGATACCAACATATTTACCGGGATCTCACTTGATCCGTTTTTCACACACCGCACGAATTGAAACAGCCGGTTTTTTGCAGAATCAAAAAATGGGGGACCTTGGAATTGCTTATGGGAAAGCTTGATCGGAATACGTTGCTTAGGATACCTTTTGTCCAATGTACCTTGAAAACTCTCTGTTAAGCATCGCTCTAGTGCAATATCGATATTTGGATCAGAGCCGTATCGCAATACTCCTTTGTTTTCATTATCTATCAAAACAGTCCCGATTACAGGAAAACACCCTCCAAGGCTGCAATCTTTAATCATTACAGTTAGTCCCTTGGCGCGTATTTCCTGAATGACGGGATATATCGGACGATCTGCCCATACCTCCAGAGGAACTGTTGGAAACTCATATAGACTATCTGAAAACGCCTGTCTCATAACATAACGCTCCATGATTTCGCAAAGTCCTTGACAAACAGCCTCATAGAAGGAATTGCCAGCACACATCCCGGTAGAACCAATCCGATTCAGCATAAGCGACCATCTTGCATTTCCAAACTGTAGACTATAGGGTAAATTGACCATACATTGTTTTTCAAAATCAAAATATGGGAGGCAAATTACTTCGCAGTCATTCGGAAAAGGCACATTATCTATTGGTGGAGCAATAAACCATTGTAGAAAACCAGGTTGTTCTTTAAGGTATTTATGGACTGGAACATGAATCTGGTCAGGAGGATCTAGTGAATACTCCAGCTTAGGCATCTTACCATAATATTCCATGAATCCATTCATAAATCTATTCTGGAGCCGCTCCATTAGTTCTGCGTACGCGCTCGCCAGAGCCAGTTGCCTCGTTGTCCCCTTGCCATTGCACCCGCATCCAGGCAAATCCGAAAGATCAAGCCGTACCGCGTGAAGTCGATCACTTGAAGCCAAATAATATGATTCATGAACATTAATCTTTGCATTCTGCAGAATGGTACGGATTCTGTCCACCGTTTCTTCCGGGGGACAATCCTTTCGATATTGATGTATCACATTATAGCTGGAGCTTAACAACGACAACCTCCAGGAGGATCTGGACACCAGCAGCCATCTTTTGAACAAATAGCTTCAAGCTGCGTCCTTAATTCCTCGCTTGATCCGCCGGCTATATTAAGGAATTCACTATCATCAAGTGTTTTAGCCCCTTTTCTTACGATACATCTAATTAGTTCTTGTAGTATTTCTTCCTGATTACTTTCTTTCTGTTTCATTTCTTTTCTCCTTATTTTTTGTAGTATTAGTATTGTTATTGCCACGAGCAATCCTAATTATGCGTAAGCATCAAATATTTTCAACTTTACCACAAAATAAGAGTAAGTAAGATTAATCAAACAATTTTCAATGAAGTGAAATAATAGTATCCAGGCAAATCATTTTGTACATCGCTATTTTTACTGAATTCGACACTTTTGCCGAAGTGTTGTGCAGCTATCAACAAATGACAAATACCTATGCCCATTTCAATCTTGTTAGTCTTTTCATAAATAAGGGCTTTTATTAAGTTTGATTTAGTGCAGTATGCATGGATTATACTGTTTCCTCCTGCAAAAAACCATGGTTGGTCGTTGGAGCAAGGCGTACAGGTTCGAGTAATTCATCCTCACCTTCCATGTTTCTAATTTGTTCGAGAGGCTTTCTCTTAAATTCGGATACACTTAACCTGTACAATGGTTCATTAGGCTTTCCAAATGCCATTAATATAACGAATTCAAGATTTGTAACATTTAGTATTCCCTTCGTAGGCTTTGGCCATCCTTGCCAACAACTGCCGATACCGTTGGAAGATAGGATAAAACACTTCATCTTTCGCTGCTCTAAAATTAAAGCAAACATTTCTTTTTCTGTACGCATTGTATAAACTCTCCTCTATACTTTGCCCTTCATCCAACCAGCACTTAATTTATCTATTATACATTTATACATCATGTTCATAATTCCGGATAATATTTTTTGCCTTTTCCTTTATTTCATTGACCAAATCAACAGGTTCAATAACCTTAGCCTTATCTCCAAATCCCAGAACCCAGGATACCATATAGCCTCTATTTGTATATCCGACAGAAAATTTCAACCTTCCATCCTCCATAATCTGATAACAATCAGGCCCGTATTCCTCAACAAGACGATATTCCAATGACTTGTCAAACAAAATGGTAATTCTGTTTTCATCAGTAAAATAATCATCTAAATCAAACTCTTCAGAGGGCACTTCTCTTGGAACAAATACCTCATCAAGCACTCCATGCCTCCATAAACGGTTAAGTTTGAACAGACGAAAATTATTCCTGTTCCTACAGTAGCCAAACACATACCAGGATGTCCATTTAAATGTAATAAAATATGGCTCAATCGTCCTGTTTGCAAGTCCCTTTTCAGAATAGTAATCAAAGCTCACAAGCTTGTTTTCCTTTATTGCTGATTTTATCAGGCTGATTTTTTCTGAAAGGCTTGATTTATAATGTGAGGAAAGGTCTATGATAATACTGTCTTTTACTGAAACAACAGCCTCAGTTTTAGGTGACAGCTTTAAAATCAATCCTTCAATTCTGGCAGAATCAGAAACACTGCCAATGCTTTTCAAGCCAGCTATAATGCTATGTAATTCATCAATGGTTAATACACTCTTATCAAGCTTATAGCCATGAGCAATAGAGATTCCCCCATCTCCACCCTGGTAGGTAATAATGGGAATACCTGCTTTACAAATGTCATCAATGTCTCTATGAATTGTCCTGCGGGAAACCTCAAACTTTTTCGCGAGCTCCGGCGCAGTTACTTTATCACGCTGTAATAACACGGTAATGATACCCAATAAACGGTCTATTTTCATTGCCTACCTCATATCAAAAGCACATTTTTATATATATTAACAAAATGCATTCTATTTGTATACTCACTATCGCAGCCTCCGATTCATATTGTATGGGAGCGTTCCTCCAAATGAGTCTGAATTCAATGCAGGGAACGCCCCTTTCTCAAACTACTTCCGGGCAATCAGAACAGCGTGACTGCCTTCCGGCTTGATATCCTCATGGAATACTGAAACGTGAGAAAAACCAGCTTTCAGAAGCAGTTCTTTCTGCAGATCAATTGTAAAAGGTATATCAATGTGATAATATCCACTATATCGTTTGTCTACCAGTTCCTTTGTAATACGAAAATACCTTTGCATATACTGCTCCATCATCATTCTGTCAACGATAAAATCGGATTCGATGTACAAACCTCCAGGTTTCAGAGAAGATACTATATTTCTGTATATTCCTGCTTTTACATCCTCCATAAAGTGATGCAAAGTGAAGCTTGATACAACATAATCAAAGGACTCCTGCGGATATTCCCACCCAATGTATGAACCGCATATTGTATGTATCTGCTGAGCTTTTGAGGAATATTTGTCTTTCAGTAACTCCAGCATTTTCTCTGACATATCAATACATGTAACTTTTGCTTTGGGTACACGGTTAAGCAGATATTCCAGCTCAATTCCAGTGCCGCAGCCGATGTCAAGTATGTCCATTTCATTGCTGTTTACAGGAATAGATTCTGCAACACACTTATAGCATTCAATATCTGCCACCCTCTTTAGCATATGTGAATCATAGCCGTCTGCTCGTGCATCGAAAAACTCAGACATTTCTTCCACATTGCAATTAAAGTTCCAATCAGCATCAGGAATATGCTCTATATGATATAAACGGTAATAGTCAAAATCCGCCATATTCCCGTTATAATTCAGCCTTCGTGAATCACCATAAACAAACCCCAATTTTTCGATGACTTTTCTTGATGAAGTGTTTTCGGGCTTTATAATAGCTGAAATCACAGCCAGACCCTGCTTCTCAAAGGCGTACCAGATTAGCGCTTTTGCTGCTTCAGGCGCATAACCGTACCCCTGGAACGGATCGGCAATTGCAAAAAGAATTTCTATCTCGTTGTTTATCTCTGCCTTTGGAGCATATCCAATCAGTCCAATACATACATTATCTTCTTTACGTTCAATGGCAAACACTCTGAATAGTTCAGATGCCTGGCACTTCTCATTTATCCAATCAATCCATTTAATAGCATCTTCCTCATTATTCAATATCATATCCTGCATCCAGAAAGCAACCTTAGGCTGCCGACTGTTTATTGACGCCGCATAAGCATCTTCCCGTGTAAAAGGACGAAGGTCAAGCCTTTTTGTTTCAATGTTAGTTATCAGCATGTCTATAATACCTCCCATCTGTTTCTGTTTTCATATTTTGTTACATCAACCTCTGATACCTTATAAGGTTTTGCAATCATCCGGTTTTCAAGCACCTCTTCCAGCAAGTACATTGAATCACTCCCTTTTCTCTCCATAATTCTTATTTCTCCTTTCCTCTTCCAACACAAAGTACCCGCCAATTTCGCGGATCATGACACTTATTAGCATTCACAGCCCTTTCCGAGCTGCACATTTTACACAAAACAAAATCACCATGTCATTGCCTTGAAAATTAAGACAATGAGAATGGTGATTGATGTACTGAAATAAATGATATTTATTGAACATTTCTTAAGCTAGGAAAACCCTCAGCAATAGAAATGCCACTTCACTTAATAAATAGATATATCTCACTCAATATGCAGCTCTCACTTAATTTTCTTTTACGCAACAAATTAAAGCCCTGGACAACAAGGCTATAAATACATTTATTCGTTTCAGAAAATTTAAGCGTTAGCTGGCATGGGACTACCTCACTTTGTTTGAATTTGAGAATATTTTACTATGCGTACTTGCAAATGTAAAGAAGATCATAATATATTTTTAAAATCCGATCATCAATTTTTCTCGCCACTGAACATGCATGAAGTATCCTCTTTGGTAGCACTAAACCCAGAACATCTCATACCAGAAGTGATCAATAAACTGCCTTTTCTATTTACTAATGAAGAGCTTATTCTTAACAATTACTGAAGTTTTTTGTTCCGGATTTAAGAAGTGAATCCATGATAACTACGATCAAGTAGCAGGATAACACATCTGCTGAGGTTATAGTTAAGAACCATCCGGGACGAATAGTTATTACACCTATTTTCGTTAATATAAATTGAGTTAAAAACAATCCGCTAAATACCATACACTTCACAAACCAGCTTAGTTTCATCTGATAAACATAAATCATAATATTTATGATTATGAAAAGGGGAATATGAACCAATATCAAATTGTCCTTAAATACATTTGGAAACACATTATAGTTTATTATTCGAAACTTTCCATATACAAAAGCTGAACGCACTAACCCGTAACTGGACACAACCGCAAAATACAAGGCAAAATAGTAAGTCAAGAATTTTGGTGAATTGAGTAGTTTATAATACCACTTTTTAAACAGGAAAGCCAGCACTATTAAGCCAACTAAAGTAATCCAAGCTTTATACCAATTATGCTGATATACTCCCAGTTTTAAAAAAAGAATTTCAATTAAGTAATAAATTACAGCAGAAATAAAATTCCATATTGTACGTGATTTGTATATAACCAACAATACCAATGTAGTACAGATTGAAAGTTGAGAAAAGTGATTTCCCATAACTGTATCAAGAAATGCATCCTTGGAAATCTTTGGATAATAATTATAGGCCCCGCCATAGAAACCAAGGAGAATAGACTCTGCGCTGTAAACAAAACCCAAAGTTGTAAAAGTAAAAGCTATATTGAATTTTCTGCAATCGGGCTTCCTTATTATTAGTATTGAAGCAACAACGCTTGTAATGCCTAATAAGACATACCATATGGTATTAGTCCAAAATGTTGGGCTCATAATTTCCTCCATGCAGAAAACACAATCACCAAATGTTACAAACTTAAGTACTAATCCTGGTACCATTCTAAGAAATGAATATAATTATTTACAATTAGTATTGGCAGAAAATTAATTATTGAAACAAATAAATTTTATAGAACCCCGCTTGTCAAAACAATTCTATTTGGACTTTCTTAAGTGATTTTACTTTTCTTTCAGTTACCCTTTCTTCTGATTTAAGTATATCGTTGAGGATTTCAGATTTGGGATTATATGCTTTCATATTTGATTCAACTGATTTTTCACTAAAATTTGCATAACAGTATACGCAGCCATTGGCACAGGTGTTATAAGTACCAATGTCTATACTTTCCACACATCCACAGTATTCCCTCTGGTTTTTATCCTGCTTCACATCAAGCTTATGACCGCATACCTTTTCAATAATATCTTTATCTATACAACTGGCTTTTCCAATACCATAAACAGTCAAATCCATTTTCTCACAACAGGCTTTTACATCCAGGTCATAGCTCTTTGCAGTTTGTCCAATAAATACTGCAAGTTCAGCGATTTCCATATCGGTTATATCTCTGATAACATCTGTCCTTAACTTCTTATAATAGTCCACAAAGCTAATTGTAACGCTTTCTGTATATGAACGGAGTCTATCACAAAGCTGTAAAAACTGCCCCAGGTGGTAATCTACTGTCAGTCTGTCATTCAATATTATAGGGTCATATCTCCACAACACCCGTTCTTTACCGACTAAACTGCTCAACTCAATAAACGTACTCACAATATCATTCTTGTCACGCATATTTTTCTCAATCGTGCAATCATATGGTGTAAGCGTGAATTGAAAATAATATTTATACCCCATATTATCGATAAGTTTGAGGTGAGGAATAATATTCTTTGCATCTTTTGTCCAAAAAACAATGCAATCCACAACATCAGGCGACAAAGAAATTCTACTCACCTGTGAATGATTAATAGGATTCCTGGTTAGAACATACCCTTCTTTCAAGCGGTTTATGAACCACTCAGAATAATAGCAGGGAATATCAGTGCGTCTTGAAACAGATAAAATCATAAAATCACCTCAACTGCATGAACTTTAAAATTGCTACAAATGAGTTTAACATTTATTTGCAGAGTTACACTTTCTTAATATCTCTTAACTCTCTTTTATTAAACATGCCCAGCTCCCACTCATGCATCTATCGCGCTCTTTTGGCAAGCAGCCGAAATGATTCATTCAGATGAACAAAGAGATGTCTGCTTGCAGGCATAAGGAGAAGTCCTGAATAAGTCTTTTTACCCCAATAGTCAAGGAGCCAAGCTGCCTCATTATGCACAGCTCCTTCATCTAATAACCGTTTTAACCTTGATGGCTCTACTCTATTTTTCAGCTCCTCAGGTTTTAAGGATTTTACAATTTCTATTGTTCTTAGGCCAACGGAGTTTCTATATCCCCTTAAAGCTTCCATTTCTATTGAATTCGATAATTGCTCAATTTCATTCTCATTCATTGCATTTCCTGTATCATAAAAGTTTATACTTAGCTTTTCTGTCCAGTCTCCGTTAGTCATAACCTGTGATTCATTTGCAATCAAAATATTCATGGTAATATCTTCGATTCTAGCAGAATGCCAAAGCTTCCATGCAATAGACTGTTCTTCTATGAAAAGCTTTCTAAATGCAGATTCATTCATTTTATTCCATAATTCATCTTCAAAAGAAAAAGTCGTTGGAGATACCTGAGATGAATGAACCATCCCATGAATAGCTAAAAATATATCTATACATTTTTCAAAGTCATTTGATTTCGACCATGTGTCCTGCAAAATCTTAAATTGTTCATTCCAATATACTCTGTTTAAATCCTTCAAGTTTGCACCGCCTTATAAATATTAAGAAATAACATTTACCACATTATAACTTAAAAGCGTTCTCTATTCCATCGCATATCCTGAATAAACTAAACGCCGTCAATCAAATATTTAGCTGTGTGGCTCACCATGTCGAAATCAATCGTATCCAATGTATCTTTTGGCGTATGGCTATATTCCAAGGCACCACTAGCAATCTGCATGTTGTCTTGCAGTATCCCACTGTTTCTTTGCTATTGCCCACATAGTTTCATTTCCGGCATTCCTTATTCGCCTGTTTGTAAAAGGATAGCCAAATATACTCCGACATACTTTCATCTGCAAAACATGCAGTTCTTCAAACATACGGTAGTTATTTGTATTTCTTTGTGCCTGGGATATAAAACCCAATTTTTCATAAAGCCTTATGGTATTCGGATGAATACCGAACATTTTAGCCAGGTCAATAGCATTATAACTTTTTTTATTTTTCTGCATTGTAAATCACCAAACCATTTGCACCTTATTCTCTAAAATTCTTAAAAACTCCATTTCCCAGATTGTAATGATAGATATTAGTGTTATTGAAATTATCATTTTCTAATAATTCTTTTCCATTCTGATACTCAATTGGCAAATATTCTTTGCTAAATGCCACTTTATTGTTTGAAACAGTCTGAAGATATACATATACGATGGTTTTTGTTTCCTCATTACATAATGCATACTCATATACTTTACTACTTCCATAAGCCGTAATATATGCAGGGTAATTAAATTTTGTATTTGAATATTCGATGGAATTGGCTACTTTTCCGTTTTTTATTTTAATCTCACATTTTATATTTTTAAGCCTATCAATTTCTGCTCTGTATTCTTCATCAGAGTAGGTACATTTTAAAAACTGCTGATAACCTACAGAAAACCCCATTCCTCTACATGAATAAAGAAACTCTATATCCTTGGCGTTTTTCGAAATTTCCTTGGGAAATATATATAGCCCGCCCCGTAAATCTTCTTTTTCACCATCTATATGACCTTCATATATGCCATAGTTACTGATATCAATCGTCGTATAGCTTTGATTGCCAAGTGAAAGTAAACCTAATACTATAAGACCGAAACATATTATCATAATAATGCTAATGCATATCGCTCCCAACACTATGAACATTGTCTTTCGCCTGTTTCTTTTCTTTACCCGGAGTGCCAAGTCTTTAAATATTTTATTATTATCTTCCTTTATTTCATCAGGTATTGATGAGTTACAGTACGAGTCCCATAGTTTCTTACACGTTGCGCACTCTTTAATATGACCTTCAACCAGTTGCTTACTATTTTCACTGCATACGCCGTCAATGCATAACGGCATAATATCTTTTGCAACATCACAAGTTATTCTTTTCATTGCAATAGCCCTCCATTCCTTCCTGAATCTGAACCTTGGCCCTAAAGTAGGTTACTCTTGCCCAATTTTCAGTTTTGCAAAAAATTTTACCTATTTCTCTATAAGAAAGTTCGCCGAAAACCCGCAGCATAAATACTTCTTTATATGGTTCATTTAGCTTATGCAACTGTTCATGGATTTTGAGTATGTGCTCTTTCTCGCAATACTCTTGCTCCAAATTTCTTTCTTCACTAATATCTTCGATATTTTCAAGTGACACTATCCGCTTATCCTTACGAAGATAGTCTATATAAGTATTCTTTGCAATCTGGCAAAGCCAGGAAAAAACATTTGCATCATCGCTCAAGTTTTTACTTTTCTCCAAGGCTTTAAAAAATGTTTGTTGTGTAATCTCTCTTGCAATACTATCGTCGCTGCTTAACCTGATTGCAAAGGAGTATACTCTCGAGAAATATCTGTTGTACAGCATCTCTATTTCCAGCAACTTGTCACCTCCTCATAAGTATAACGATAAATTTTGCATTTCGTTACAAATATTTCTTATACCAATTATGCAAAATGTCTGTCTACCTATGCATATCCTGCCTTGCTCAATATTAATAGCCCTTCGGCCTTAATTAAGGCGAAAGACAGACTTACATGAAAACATTGGTGGAAAGATAAATACAGAGTGAAAAGGAGTGTCTCTCCAAAGCAGAATTTGGTTATTTTTCGACACTCCCTTTATCTGTTACTAACTTAGAAATATACTCCTATATATCCGCGTGGATCGTCCTTTTCAAAGAAATCATTACTGGATTGAAGAATTTTCTCCAAAATTTGTTTGCATATAGATTAGAAGTTTCAAAGTCTACATGGACACAGGAAATTTTATTATCCATGCAAAAATTTGCTGCTTCATTGAGTAATTGGTTACCAATATTTCTATTTCTGTACTCTTTTATTATATATGCCCCTATTTCATCAATTGACCCAAAATTCTTAGCACACATTCTCAAAACATCATCTTCTTCTGCTATTGTTAGATTCAGAAATCCAACAATCCTGCTAAAGTGCTTTGCTACAAACACATTGCTGGTATATACAAGTTTCTCCAGTTCCTCCAAGGTTACATTTTCCCTATTGAGATATATTGGCGAATCTCGATAATAATCATTTGATAACTTTACTAAATCATACAACTCAGAAACATCCTGTTGTATCGCCTTTTCAATAATTATACTCTTGTCAAAAGTGTAATTAGCCGAACAAAGATTTGAAAACGCATCAATAAGATACGAACCAAATCCTATATCAAACAACGCGTTTTTGATATGATTATCTGAAAACGGAATAGTAATATAGTGACTCTTAATCCCAGCATTGACCCATGTTTTCGCAAGTTCTTGATACATGACTGAATAAATTATCTCCCTGTTTTCCTGGATAGAAGCATTTCCAGCAAAAGGAATAAACGCGCTTTCTGCACCATGAAAACAAAATGCATCATATACCAGATAACCTACAATTTCATTATCTATCCTTGCAACTACGCCTCTCCCTGTCTGAGCATGTGCTCGTATAAATTCTAAAATCTCTTGTGTATTATTTTCCCAAAATTCATATAAATCTGCATCCGAACAGAAATATGCGAATTGTTTTTTCCATAACTCTAACAAACTCAAAGTGTTATGATTTTCGATTTGTTCCACTACTATTTTTTTATGCACAAAAATTCCTCCACCGACGGAGAGCTATTGAATGGACACCCTCCATATTTTTTTATTGACAGTCATAGCAAACTCCTCCTTTCCAAAAAGATTTATTAAAACGCTGATTAGCGAAATAACACAAGCTGTACATAAAACGTAATTACTGTTCATTTTAGTCATTAATTTAATGCAAATAACCCATATATTATATATCAAATATTGTAATGGGTAAATCTGTTATGAATTTTCATAGCTGTCAACTGGTTTTTTCAGGTGGATGTTAATAATAGTTAATAAGGATTTGAGGCAAAATACTGGGTACAAGTTCAGGCAGTGCAGTTAGCACTGCCTTATATACTTAATACCGGTGCAACAACCTTTATTACTGCTGTTTCAGCCCAAATGGCTAATTCCGGAACATCGTTGTTTATGGCTGTCTTAAATTAAAAGCATAATGATAATCTTGTTAATGTCAGCCATCCCACGAGCCATTAAAGTCTGATTATCGCATGACAATTATTTGAACATTAAGAAAAAGAATATTCCAGATATACCTGATAATCAATGGCAGACTTATAGACGGTTCATAACAGAAAATACATGCAGCGATCATCACTACTTTTTATTTTTTCGGTTGTAAAACAACTCTTGCCGTACTTTCCCTGCAATATCTTTTAATTCAGTGTCCGGCTCATGATAACGGCGGTAAAAATATGTAAATGTTGTATATGTAAAAAGCTTGTTAAGCATAGGAATTCTAATGAAGTATGAAAATATATAATATGCAAAGGATATTGAAAATAAATAGTATAGATAATAGAATATTGTTTTAGCAAATGAATAGCTCATGTCCACCTTCAATATGTCGCTCAGTCCATCCAATATATAGGAGAATATAGGCATAGTTATTATTAAGTATAAAAAAACAGCAAATAAATGACTTGCTTCAATGGCCTGGTTTGGGCAATACCCCATGCACCGCATACAGCCTTCGCAGGTGAGTTTCCAGTAGGGGCGGAGCTTTTTCCATCCAATCATTTTGATTGCTTTTTTCGGACAGCTTTTTGCACAAAGTCCGCAGCCTGTGCAATTCTCCGAGGCAAAGAACAGCTTTGCCAGGAAAAAGCGTACAAATACCATATATATGAAAGACACCGGAAGCAATGCAAGGCCCAGGAGCAAATCCGGAATACCCCAAAATTCTTTCCTGCCGCTGAGTATGCGATCAATGAAAAAATCCTCTTTAATCCTTGCTTGATCAATAATGATTCTCGAATCTGCCTCAGTCAGGCCGGGGTGTACATTTATCATGTTGGCTGGCATATTCAGCCCCATCACGCCACGGATTCTGCATCCCTTCAGCATAAGGATCAAGGCAATCAAATAAGCTGCAGACCCTTCAAAGCCGCGGAAAGGAACCGAATCAAACATCAGCGCACCTTTGGTCGCTACCACAAACGCATGTTGTCCTTTCACGCGAGGCAGCTGTAAGGCATGCCGGATTACCAGCCAGGGAGCTGTAAGACCATAGGTTGGAAAAACAAACCCCATCAAAGTTCCCGGCTTTTTGCCGGCAGCAGTTTTATTATGATGCCCGGTAATTTGCTCCAGTTCGGAGCTGATCCCTTTCCCCTGGGCTGCTTCTTTCATCCATACTGCAGCCCTGTAAGAATTCCCGGTCCCGCTCATGAATTTGATCTTCAGAAAACTATAATCCATACTGCACCACCTAGCGTAAGTTTTTCATCAGGTATTCTCTCAGAGAATCAGGGAAGCGTGCGATCATACTTAATGCATAAGGAACTGCAACCTCATAGCGGGATTTCAGCCGTCTTTCCCCGATAATTTTACAAATAGTTTCTGCAGCTTTTTGAGGTTGAGCATAAGCCTGCATTTCCCTGCGTCTTGTATCTGAGCTATATAAACTTTTATAGCAGGAAGCCGGATTTGTCATAAGATAGCATGAATGTTCATCCATTGTCTTAAAAAATCCGGTTTTGATTGGGCCCGGTTCGATTACTGTTACTTGAATATTTTGTTTGAACAATTCTAAACGAAGGGTATCAGTTAATGCCTCAACAGCGAACTTTGAGGCGCAATACGCTCCATTAACCGGCTGGGCGAATTTCCCCGATACCGAACCGATGTTGATGATTTTTCCGGCTCCGTTCCTGCGCATTTCAGGTATTACAGCCTGAATCATATTGATTATGCCGAAAACATTTACATCAAACATACTTTTCATGTTTTCAATACTGATTTCTTCTAGGGCACCTCTGATTGAGTATCCTGCATTGTTAACCAAAATGTCGATTTTTTGGAATCGAGCAATAACTTCGCGTACTGCACCGGCTATCGACTCACTTTTTGTAACATCAAGCGGCAGCCTTAAGGATGCTGGCAGATCCTTAATAGTATCCACTTTCCTGGCTGTTGCAACAACTATATACCCTTTGTCCGCCAATACCCGGCTGAGTTCACGGCCAATTCCGGAAGAGCATCCGGTAATAAGCACGACTTCTTCCTTTTCCATAACAACTGACCTCCATGAAGTATGATGATTACATCATACTAACTTCGGAAAGCCGACGCATTATCATTTGTTAAGATTGGGCTTATTTCTGATTCTGCTGGGTCATACTGGTGTGATACCAAGATAAGCTGCAAGTGATTGTTCATCAGACACCAGGTAATAATTCTATTTTTATTTTCTTTTCATACTTATCCGGTGTCTCAATAAATCTTACACGATCCTCATTATCGTAAAAGATTTCCTGTTTGCCAATTTCACTTAATGTTATCATAGCCTTGGTATGACTGCAATACAAAGCTTAAGTCAAGTGTATATTCATACATTCAGGGTAACAAAGAAAAAGTCCTGACAGAGTGTGTGATCTATCAAGGCTAAGTACTTAACTTTAATAAGTGTGCTCAGGTAGATAAATTAATACTTATTCAAAGTATTGTAACTCAACTTTTATCTTCATTTCTTCTTGTATACATAAAATTACCCATAAATTTGATAGTAGTATGAATATACCAGCAAAACTTATTAATATACTCTTACCTCCCTCAAAATAGCTATTTATACTATAGACTAAATCTTTACATATAACCATAGCCAAAAAAATCATAAAAGTAAAATGTAGATATGCAAGTTTACGTAATCTAATTTCTCTATAAGGGATCAATAATAAGACTCCAAATACTATATATTGAATATTACTTATTAATCGCTCCCGAAACTTTGGTATTTGCTGGATTTCATCAGCATGAAAAAAAACAAATAAATCTCCAAAAGAAATAATGATAAAAAACACCTCAACTACAATACCTATAATTCTAATGAATGTCGAAAAATAATTTTTCATAAAATACTCATCCTTATATTTTCAAATATAACTTATTAGCTAGTAAACCCTTTTTTATTTGTCTTTTTTCCTTTGCTTCATGAATTTTACTCCAGTTTGGCGCTTTCTTTGGTTCTGCTGGCTTTAATCCCTTAATATAAGTAGTAAATTGCTCACTAGCTGACCGAGCTTTTCTTTCTGTCCCCCAAATATCTTCCCATACTGTATATCCATTGTCCGAAAATACATCTCCAAAATTCGCACCTGCAGGGTTACTTGGCAAATCCTCATATGAAAATGCACTGTTCTTGTTTTTAAATATATCCTTAATCCCATTTCCAAGCCCAAGTAATTTTACATTTGATGAATCTAATAGCCAACTATTAGCCAAGCCTTTTACGAGTGGTCGGAAGAGGCAAGGAAGAAACGAGAGTTGTGTATAAATGGGAGTATGACGCTGGAGGAATTTCAGACGTGGCTTGACGATTTAGATTTACACCATTTAGCAAATATTGGTTGATTTAAAATAGTAAATCAATTATAATTATATTCAAGAATTAAGAAGGAGTATTACTTAAAGCATGAGAATACGCTAATTCAGCAAAAATTGAGAGGTTTTGTTCAGAGGCAAATATGCCTCTAATTGTGCTGGATTAGTTTAAGTGACAAAGTATATAGAATAGTATCTATCTCATTTTTCATTTAATCTTTCCAGCTTTTGCAAAGGAGAGATTTATGCTTATCTTTGAAGCAATAAATATAAAAAAGTATTATGGTGACCAATTAATCCTATCGTTTGATTCATTTAAAATACACAGTGGTAATAAAATTGGAATTGTGGGACAAAATGGCGCAGGAAAAACCACATTACTCAATATTTTGGCGGGGGAAACCGACCCGAACGAAGGTATTGTTAGAAGACTATGCCAATTCGCATATATCAGGCAGTTTTCTGATGAAAACATAGAAGCAAATACTCAAATTCTTAAAGAATTTGGTATCATTAATCAAATTGACCATCAAATAGTAAGTGGAGGTGAATTTACAAGGCTAAAAGTTGCAGAAGCTTTAAGCAGAAACAGCATTTTATTATTTGCAGATGAGCCTACATCAAACCTTGATTATGAAGGAATTGATTTAGTAAAGAACAAGCTTCTTGAAGTTGATACCTTACTTTTAGTCAGCCATGATAGAGATCTGCTTGACACTTTGTGCAACAAGATCGTTGAGATTAAGTATGGAAAATTATTTTTTTATAATGGCAACTATTCATCCTACCAAAAACAAAAACAGATGGAAACTGAACGTGAATGGCGGGAATATGAGCAATATAAAACTGAAAAAATAAAACTGGAAAAAGTCTTTGAGAAAAAAATTATTGAAGCTGCAAACATAGCAAAAAAGCCAAAAAACCCCACTAGAATTTGTAGTGATACTCCATGTGCGCGCTCAAGAGGGTCTAGCCAAAAAAACATGGAAAGGGCAGCAAAAGCTGTTCTCTCAAGAATAAAGAGACTTAATGTGAAGCAAAAACCCAAAGAACTACTAAGCATTAATCTAGATTTTTCACTTACCGATCCACCTCAAAATAAGATTGTAATATCTTGCAAAGATTTGAGCTTTAGTTATAATAAAAATGTAATATTTAATAACGCTAGTTTTAAGGTATATAACGGTGAAAAGATAGCTTTATTGGGTAATAATGGAACGGGGAAAACGACGTTATTGAATCTAATAAATAACTTAGACCAAAGAATATACTTAGTTCCGAAATTAGCAATTGGGTACTTCCATCAGGATTTGAAAAACCTTGATTATAACAAAACTGTCCTAGAAAACGTAATGCAAGACAGTATACAAAGTGAGAGCATCATAAGAACAGTTTTAGCTAGATTATTAATTTGTGGAGATAATGTTTATAAGAAAGTTGAAGTATTAAGTGGTGGAGAAAGGATAAAAGTATCATTTGCAAAAATAATGTTGTCAAAGGCTAACATTTTATTACTTGACGAACCAACAAATTATCTTGATATAACTTCCATAAGAGCTTTGCAAAATGTTCTCTGTGATTATGATGGAACCGTATTATTCGTCTCTCATGATAAATCTTTTGTTGATGCTATAGCCAATAGATTACTTATACTACGAAACAACCAGATTCACGAATTTGAAGGAAATTTAAAAAAGTATGAAGAAAGCATACAATTTACTAAGAATACCAATTTGGAAACTCAGAAATTAGTTTTACAAATTCGATTAACTAAGGTAGTTTCAAAGTTGTCTTTACGAAATGCTGATAAAGAAACACTTGAAAAGGAATATCAGAATATTCTTGCACAATTAAAGAGCCTATAGTTTGAAAATATTATACATCTAGGATAATATCACCATGAGAATACCTAGATGTAAAATATATATCATTCTTACGCCTTAACTAACAAATTTTAGCTGAATATCTACAGAAAACAAATAAAGCGTATAAAATCCCCGATTAATAGAATATTTCGGTGTGGCGGAGCAATCAATACGCAATTGTGTCATGCTAAAATTGAGGCGCCCTGTTGCTGGGTGAGTCATTAACTAATGACCTCCTATGGGTTTATTTACACTACGATGTAGCGTATAAATCCATTATAGCCAAAAACTTTTGGTGGCTCACCCTGCATGAAGGTGGCACAACTCAAGCGGATTAGTGGCTCTAAGTCAGCATATTATTCAAATTCAAGATATAGCATTTAAATTTTTTCTAACTTCTTTGACTCTACGTATTCAATCAATGATTGAATAGTTGGGAAGGCTGTAAATAATAACATATCAACATCGAATTCAATTTCAAATACGTTTTCTAATGCTACTATTATCTTAATAAATGTTATTGAATCAACTCCTACGCTAGATAAATCTGTGCCACAATGTAAATCAATGGTAAATTTTTCATCCAAATTAGACTTTATTACCTCAAACGCTTGTCGCTGGATCTCTGAAAAATCTGATAACAGTTTAGATTTTTTATTACGTGTAATAAGTATATTTTTACCCAATCTATTACGATCAACCTTTCCGTTTTGTGTATAAATGAATTCCTTTATTCTCGTAAATTTCGATGGAATCATATACATCGGCAATTTTTGTGATAAGTAATCTTTTATTTGAACTATGTTGAGGTCAACATCACTTATATAGAAAGCTTCCAGCATCTTATCTGATTCATTTATTACTGTTACTTTAACTATTGACTGCGATATTCCTTTAAATTGATTGATAACAGCTTCAATTTCTTCAAGCTCTATCCTATGCCCGCGAATCTTAACCTGATTATCTACCCGTCCAATGTATAAAAGATTCCCATCATCCAACTCTTTAACAAAATCACCGGTTTTATATATTTTCTGGTTTTGCGCAAACGGGTTTGGGACAAACTTTTTTTGTGTCATCTCTGTATCATTCAAATAACCAATAGCCAGGCACTGTCCGAAAATGCATAACTCGCCTTTTTGGCCTTGTTGTACTCTAGACATTTCTTCGTCTAAAATGTAAAGCCAAACATTATTTATAGGTTTACCTATCGGAATTTCTTCATAATTGGTTTTTCGTTGTATGACATAGTGAAGGGTATCATCAGAACATTCACTTTGTCCATAAGCATTAATAAGCTGAATCGCATAAAGCTGATAGAACATATTTACAATTTCCGGATCTACTTTTTCTCCTGTTAAAATAATATATTTCAAATTCTTTAGTTCAATTTTTTTCATTCCTCCTTGAATAAGCATTAAGTAAGCAAGCAAAAATTGCGGTATCAGGGAAACTACCTCTACTGAATCCTTTTCTATCCTTTGGAATAAAGTATATGCATTTTGCAGAATATCTTCATTGTATATGACTAATTTAGCTCCGGTTGTAAGTGGAGTTAGAATCTGCCAAATAGTCGCCACAAATCCAATGCTGAAACTCTGACATAATATGCTGCTTTCATTAATATAAAGCAGTGTTCGTTTAGCTTCCATATGGTTTATTATACCGCTGTGGGACAGCATAACACCTTTTGGGTTTCCAGTTGAACCAGATGTATAAATGCAAAATGCTGGGTCATGACCATAAATTGTGCAATTATGCTGTGACAACGTTTCATGGGTGAATGTATTCTCAAGTGTTATAAAAATTTGTTGGTCTGCCGGCAATGATTTGACCGGTATCTCACTATACAATAAACTTTTAGCGTTACTATGGGTAATAATTTGCATTACTCTCATCTCTGGAGAGCGAATATCAATTGGCAGGCATACTGCTCCAATGTTCAAAACTGCAAGCATCGCTACAACTGTTTCAATAGAATTTTTCATATAAATCGCTACGATATCCTGTTTGCAAATTCCCTTCTCAATTAATTTGACGGAAATATGACTAACAGAATCCTGTAATTCATTATATGACATAGTCTTATTGCCATTCTGTATAGCAATTTTATCCTTGCATACCAATACTTGCTGCCTAAATAATGAATATATATCATTCATAAAATATCATTTACCTTCTTGTACTATATTATTTTTATCATCAACAAGCACTACTACTGGCTTGTATCCAGACTCAACCTGGTTAAAGTATTTATAGGACATTATTATAATTTTATCTTTAATATTAACAAGTTTTGCGGCAGCACCATTAACACAGATTGTATTTGGCACCTTAGTCTTAATTACATAAGTTTCAAAACGTGCGCCATTTGCGATATCAGCAACCAAAACTTTTTCGTATTCAAGAATATTAGCACGTAGCATTAATTCCTCTGAAATTGTTATAGAGCCTTCATAATCAACGTTTGCATCTGTTATTGTCGCTCTATGAATTTTTGATTTCAACACTTCAATCATAATAGTTGTACTCCTTCCGCTAAACCTCTAATGCATAAGATGTTAAAATTTTACCCAATTTACGTTACACTAGTTACAATATTTAAATCTATTATTTTTATACTTTTACACTTCTTCCGTACTATACCATTGTTCTTGTGAACTGAACATTTTCGCATAAAGTCCATTTGATGCCATCAACTCTTTATGGGTACCAATCTCAGCAAGTTTTCCTTTATCCATCACAATTATCCGATCAGCTAACTTAACTGAGCCTAACCGATGTGTAACAATAATAGCAGTCTTTTCCCTGGAAATTTTCGCAAAATGATTATATATGCTATATTCCTCTAGCGGATCGATTGCCGATGTCGGCTCATCCAACACTACTAAATCATGATTCCGGTACAATCCCCTAGCTATTGCTACTCTCTGCCATTCACCCCCTGAAAGGTCAACTCCATCAAACTCTCTTGAAAGCATTGTGTCATACCCCATGGGAAAGGTTTCCTGTTTCTTGTCTAGTCCCGACATTTCTATGATTGCATCCAGTTGGGATTCATCTGTAGAAGCTGATATTTGACTAATAGTAATATTCTCCTTTAACGTCATCTGATATTTCTGGAATTTTTGGAATACTGCAGAAACATCTGCAAACAGAGATTTCATAGAATAATCTTTTGTGTTTGCATCACCAATTAATATGTCCCCTTTGTCAGGCAAATACAGGCCTAACAGCAATCGAACAAGGGTGGTCTTACCTGATCCATTTTCTCCTACGATAGCAATGGTTTCTCCATTGTTGATTGAAAAACTCACATTATCTAGGGCATATGTTTCTGATACCGGATATTTGAAAGATATATTTTCAATGTGTATATCTACATTTTTTGAAATGGGAGTGTTTTTACCTTCCCGTTCAGGCAGATCCATAAGTGAAAGAAAGTTTTGTATGGTTGTAAAATTCTTGGATATCCTGGCGCAATGACCGCACACCACCTCGTCCATAATAGAAAACAATGCCGCAATAGAGTTGAAAACTGCAGCAAAAGCACCTGCGCTGATTTCGCCCTTCATCAAATAATAAAATAACAAGTACAATATCATTAGGTACCCAATCAATGTGAGCAATTTCATTGCCAACTCATACAAGTTTGTTTTGACATCAGCCTGTATCCTAAGTTTGTTGATTAGTCTAAGAGTGTCAGTAAAAAGCACCTGAAAGAACGGAAAAGCACCCAACATCCTTGTTTCTTTAAAATACTCACGCCCTACGATGCATGATTCATAGTACTCATTTTCACGCCTTACAGGCGCTGCTTTATCCTCGAATTTCGAAAACACTTTTGAGCGTATCAACTGTGTAGAAGCAGTTGGCACGAAAACAATAATGATAGAAACTGACAGGATTGGTTTTAGATGAAACAGATATACTGCCATAAATACAAAGTAAGGTATGTAAAAACAGACTACGACAAAGAATGTTAAGATAAACCAAACTGCATTATTTTTTCCCTGTTCCGCCTTGTTGATATGATTCAGTATCTCGGTTTTCTCATAATCTATAGGGAGTAATTTCCCGATTTTTTTATGTATTTTTGATGTCAGCTTGCCATTTACTTTTTCAGCAAACATATTGGGAAGCAAGTTACTAGCAAAGTTGACCACCTGACTGAGAAAGTTTATCAATACCAATAGCAAAAGTGCTTGAATAGCAATACTGCTACCCAGATTTTTTTGCACCATTTGAGTGGCGGAATCAAAAAAGCGCTGCATGAACATGGTATTGACACCCCACGACAAGCCAAGTAATATGGAAGAAAGCTGAGCACAAACAAATAAGAGCGGAGCAGCCTTAAATATTATAGGCAATAATTTCATCAATATGGAAAATATGTTAAGCTTTTTATCAGTGCCACTCAAATATACCATCCCCTTTGCTTTTCAAACATTTCGGCATACAAGCCGTTTTTTCTCATCAACTCGTCATGTGTACCTTGTTCAGCAACCATACCATCGTCAATGACCAGAATCTCATCTGCTAGTTTTGCTGCACCCAACCGGTGTGTGATAAATATAGTCAATTGTCCTGTGCTTATCTGACTGAAGTTTTGATAGATGTTGCTCTCCGCTATAGGGTCCAGTGCGGCTGTAGGCTCATCCAGTATCCGTACAGGAGCATCGCTAACAAGAGTCCTAGCCATGGCTATCCTTTGCCATTCTCCGCCCGAAAGATCCACCCCGTTTTCTTTGATCTTCCCTAGGGGAGATTGTATTCCGTCGAGCAGCTTTTCTGTCAAGTAGCCCAACCCGATCGATTCAAGAGCTGAACCAATCCTTTCTTTGTTGCTGCCTGCAATATTACCAAGCCTTACATTATCAAAAAGTGATATGCTATATTTTGCAAAGTCCTGATACACTATTGAAAAAATGGCTTTTAACTGTGCTGCCGTATAGGTTTTTATGTCTTTATTACCAATCAGTATCTGACCCTCATACTCTCCATACAATCCGGTCAGCAATTTTGTTATAGTAGTTTTACCAGCACCATTTTTACCCACAAAGGCATATTGCTTTTTGGGATTGAGTTTCATTGAAAAATTTCTTAAAACATATTTGTCTATGCATGGGTATTTGAATGACACATTTTTAAACTCGATTGTAGGAGTTATCGTTTTCAATACACTGATATCCGGTATATCGAGTACACCCGGCTGCTCAGACATAAAACTGAAATTGCTCAAATCTTTTAAGTATTCCATCTGATTTGCAAGATCATTTGTCACAGAGGAAAGTTCCCAGGATGTCATCTGGACTAAATTGAAGGCGGCAGTGATAAGCGCGATAAAAAATCCAATTGAGATCGTTCCCACATTGAGCGGCGGAATAAGAACACCAGCTATTAAAAACGAAACTAATACTGTGATGAGCCCGGCGCCTTTCATTTTAAGCAGTTCTTTCGCCTGTACCTTCAAAACGATCTTTCGGGCTATTTCAAATTTATCATACCATTTCTCATCTATATCATCGGTGTAGGAAAATAGGCTTCGTTCTTCAACATAATCGCGCTCAGTCAAGACATCATTCATATATCCAGCCCGTCTTTGATGGATTGATGCTTTTTTAAAACCATCGTAATTTGCTTTACCACTTTTTACAGAAATATAAAAAATGGGTACTGAAAATGAGACTACGATAACTGCAGCCCACCAAACCTGTAAAGTCAATATAATGATATATGATGAAATATTGATGATCATATTGATCATATGCATAAGGATGTTTAACCCTCTGGATATCCGTTCAGCAGGATTGTTGCAAACTCGGGCTATAAGTTCCCAATCGTCATTGTTTTCAATATGATGATATTCTAGAAGTGCTCTTTTTTGCATGATTGCACTTTGATATTGTTCTGTAAGCTTAGCTGTAAGTTTTATATCAATAAAGTTAATCAGAACCTTGTCTATATTCTGATATGCAATAATACCTATTAGCATAAAAAGAGGCAGATAAATGTCATTGAATTGCCGTTTGTTATTGAATATGGAAAAAGCGGTATCAATGAAATTTGCCGTAAACACAATCTGTAATGAGGGTATAAATGCCGTAATAATCCGGTCTATAATTTTTATTGATGCACTGGTAGGTGAAACGACAAATGGTATCCTTACCAAATCTAAAAGGTTGAACTTTTTGCTTTGGATCTTCATATAGTTTTCTCCTTGTATAGTGGTCCATAAGTATTTTAGTCTGATAAGCCTACACTCCGTTTAATAATCATGTAAGACTTAGATATCTCTAAACATCTCTAAATATCTCTATTAGTTATAACTATATATCATGCCTTAATAAATCTTGACAATAGTTTAGCTCTTTTCATAGTAATACATTTTCTGCATATAAAATCCTTATCAGGTTCTTTCTTGCCAAAAACATATTGTCTCAAAGATATGGCTTTTTCCGTCAACAGTATGTCCTCAATCTCTCCATCGGCAATGTTGCCTAAAACATAATTCTGATGGTAGTCATTATAGCATAGGTAACATTCCCCATTGACAGATACATTCAGCCAATTCAATATCCAGTTGCATCCTCCATATAATTTACCATTTATATTAACATTTTGACAATAACGATTATCTAGAAGACCTGCACGGTCGAAAGTCTCCCAACTGTTGATTTTATTAAATTTTTCTTTAAATCTTTGCTGTATATGAGGTAAATTGTGTTCTAATTCCTTTTTTGTTCCCTGAATAGAAAAAGTGACAGGTAAACCGATACCCAATGCATAGTCAATATTTCTCAATACCTTGTCCAGGTTACTATATCTAGTCATTTTTTCAAATTCATCCTGTACCACACTGGGTAGATTAAAACATACAAACGCCAGCACATCAGTTTCTTTAAGATAATTCATCATATCTTTGGATAAATTACTTCCATTGGTATGCAGCCTCAATTTTAAATCAGTCGTTGTGAGGTATTTGACCCGTTCAAGAAAAAACTTGTCAAGGGTAGGTTCATTACAAAAACAAAAAGTAACATTTTTTATGGTTTTATGCCTAACGGCCTTATCGATGGTTTGTTTGAACAAATCCATGGACATTTTTTTTGGAGGCTTTGGCTGTGTGCTTACAGGACAATACTCACAGCGCCAATTACAATGAGCACATATTTCTATTTCAACATTTTCGATATTAGTAAGTTTCCAAGTATCCTCTATAGAAATTATGAGCTTATTATTGATCAAGTAGTCAATGTCTTTTTTGCTAGAACAATTTATTAATTGGTTGTAATCTTTTGGTGTATGACAGTCTTTTAATATGGACAAATATCTGATATCGTGATCCTTATTATACAGGAAGTCCCTTACCATACTTTTGTTTTTATTGAAAATATCCTTGAGCACCATCAGGTATGGAGATGTTTGTAACAACATATTCGCTCCCTCTTATATTCCATTTATTTATTGAAATACTTTTCTCCTGGTAAGATATTGGTAAAGCCTTTCAAACAGTTCAGGTTTATTGAAGCTAAGATATGCAACCAGCTTTATAGAAAGCAAACATAATTTTTGATTTACAACACAAAAAGCCCGATCAGGCTCCTTTATATCCGAATTCTTCAAGTACGAGTTGTAATAACAATCACCACCGCAGATGATATTTGCCCAACAGTTTTTACATGCCGAACGGTTAAAGATGAGCATATCATAGAATGCGTCAACCTTTTTTTCATCTACACCATCAAAAATATTACCTAGCTTGAATTCTGCCTTTCCGACAAAACTATCACAGGGATAAATATCTCCATTAGCTGCGAAACTGAGCTTGTTGCGTCCAGCCATGCATCGGTATACTGCTGCGTCCCGGAGAATTAGCCTGATTATGATCTTACCCATGTAATCATTGCCATTTAAAATCATTTTAAGATAAGAGATATCGTTTTCTTCCTGTACTTTCCGGATTAGAAAATCAACCAATTCAGTATACAATCCAATAAAATGCTCGGTATTTTTATGATTTAACGCAAAGTTATTTTCTTCTGAGGATCTTACTATTTTCATCTGGATATTTCTTACCCCCAGATTTTTATGATGTTCCATTATCTCTACTAGGCTCTTGGTCTGCGCAGTGACAACAGTAAGCATCCAAACATCACGGAAGTAGTTATTATAGCTGGTGTTATGGATGATATTTGAGAGGTGATTGAGAACCTGGTCATAGGAGCTTTTGTTATCAGAAAAAACCCTGAACATGTCATTGACGTCTTTAGGACCGTCCAGACTAACTCCCAAACCAATATTATGTTTATTCAAATAATAGGCTTTTTCATTATTTAGAAGAATCCCGTTACTACATACCCATATATCAAGTGATTTGCCATGTTCCTTAAAAACGGTATCACCTATTCTTCTGGCTTCCTTTATCATGTCGAAATTCAGTAGCGGTTCTCCGCCACTGACAAAATCAAGCCTGAACTGCTCACACGATTGGAAGTCATTGTAACACAGCACAAAACGATATATTTGTTCAATCATGGAACTATCCATAACAGGATTTAGGCCATCATAATTCTCCCCCGACTCAGCAAAACAATATTTACAAGCCAAGTTGCACTTATGGATGGTGGGGAATGAAAAATATGCTTTTTTATAATTCTTCATTATTTCACAGCTGAGGTTAATATCAGAAATCATCAGCTTATTTTCGAGCAAGGTAGATATATCTTCATAAATTGGCTCCAAGCTGCTTTTTTTTATGTCATCTAGACTCCTAACAGGTTCTTCGTGATTTAAATAATGCTCCAAACAGTTATGTATTTCTTCATCCATCTGGATAAACAGTAAATTGTAATAATCGAATATAAAATGCTGATCATTTACTTGCATGGTAAAAAAATGATTTTTCATATCCTGTATCTTTCCTTATCCTTTTATACTTTTTACAAGGCAGCTATACAAATGGAACTCACTTTCTAAAATATTCAGGTAAAATCTATCAAGTTTAATTCTGTCGATATGCATTTTCGCTATATTTGTCTTTAATAAAAAAGTGAGAAATATATTCCACTTGGTAATATTATTGTCCATGAAATATAGTATATCGTTATACGCTTTTCCAAGATGCTGTCCTAAGCTTTTGAAATAATGAAAAAAAAGTATCTTTTCCCGGTAATACATATACAAGCTTTTATGGAGAAATCCAATGTTTGTGGAACCATTAGCGGAAATATCATCATTCAACCAGTTCTTCAACCGCATCAAGCCTTCTATCCCTCTAAAACCATAAGTAACATCTTTTCCGAAAAAATTCGAAATTGCCCTATCCATGGTTATTTTCACGATATTGGCAACATTCTCAAATGAAGGTACTGTATGTAATACGCTCCACACATTATTTATGGCATATCCCGAGAAGGGATTTTCCTCGGATGGATTGGCTGATGACCAACTATCAAAAAAATCCTTATAGGATAAAGTTCCTTGATACTTGTCCTGATCATAATAATCCACTATATAGAGCTGCTTTTGGCTGTCATCATACCCACCGATTATAAGTGCATGTGATGCGTGATGCTTCAAATAATAGTTTTTTTTGTATGGTAAATAAAAAACATCAGTAGAAGCGATGACAGGAACGCCACAGTCAATCTTGTGAATAATATCCGGAAAATTGTGCGCACTGGTTTTGATTTTTGGATCATGCGTAGTAAAACAATCCATAAATATATCCAGCAAAGGATTTTTGTTAAACCAAATCGCATACCCCGATGATAATTTCTCTTTTATAATAACGTGCATACAGGGAGCACAGTTTAAATAAGCAAGCGCATGATCCACTTTATGATAATTCAATAACTGCTTGACACAATTTTTCAAACAGAAATACCTGAAGTTTTCATTATATTCAAAAGTGCTTTTGAACAAGCTCTCAATAATCATGGTTGTTATTTTACATTTTCTATGAATTTTATCACATCATTGACTGTTTTTAGTGACGCTATTTTTTCTTCCTCAAAATCTACATCAAATTCGATTTCTAACTGGGTGACCAAATCAACGATGTCAATTGAAGAAAGTCCTAAAGTAACAGCCTCATTCTCACCACTTGCTTCCCTAAGAAACTCATTACCTGTCAACTCCACTTCCTGGCCGATTATTTCCTTGATAATATTCTGCATAGTTTTCATTTTTTCGCTCATTTTGATTCCTCCTTCATAACCATTTTTTAACTCTATTTTTTATTACTGATTCACATAACAGGCTCAACTGTTTACAACCAAACTGCTCAACATACTGGTCCCGAACTTTTGCGCACAGGCTGATACAGACAGGTAAATACTTACATGCATAGCACTTTTCTTTTACCTCAGGGCAGTAGGACATCCAGTCCAAAAATGTCTGATTTGTCGTAATGCCTTCTTCGGTACTGCCTATTTTATATGACTCATCACCCATTTCTACAGGACACTTGTACATATTACCCCTTGGATCAATAGCAAAATCGAAGTTCCGTTGTGCATTGCATATGGACAGATATGGTTTCAGCCCTCCCCAATAACAGTTTTTATACTTGTCCGAGCTTGAAAGCATCTTTGCAAAGGTTTTGCTTTCCAGTATCTTTGTTGTACAACTGCTGTTGCAGTACATGCGCGGAGAAAGTGTGAACTGCAGGTTGTTGGAACCGATATCTCTGAGCGAATCGATTAGGTCATCAATTGAATGATAGTTGTCCTGGTCGATCACCATCCTGACAACGATATCTAATGCGCCGACCGTCAGAGCCAAATTGTCTTTTATACAATCAAAGGTCTCCCCGCCATCCTTTGTTTTTCTTCTCCTATTGTGTATCTCCGCCGGGCCGTCAAGCGTCACCACAATTTTTTGAAGGCCTGCCTTTTTCAATTTCCCAATTGTCGCTTCATCCAGTAATGACCCATTTGTAATGACAGTCGAATAGACCGGTACGGAGGTACGGTTTCTCAACCTTGACTCAAGGTATATTATTGTATCAACCGCAGTCAAGGGTTCGCCGCCGCCGCCCCATGTGATGTTAATTTGTTCGGCATTCCTGCTCAGCGATAGAAGGAATGCAAGGACGGAGTTGGCGGTCTTCTTGTCCATCCTGTCCTGGTTGGCATGGTTTGCAAAGCAGTAATCGCAGCTGAAATTACAGACCATGGATGGTATGAGGAATATGTTCAGTATTCGGGAATTGTATCTGGCCGCATTGTATGAATAGCTTATAAGCTGTTTCTCATCAATGCCGGCATCGACAATGAACCCACACCGTATAAGCTGGGCCTGGATATCCTGATCCATTTCATCTATTTGCTCCCAATCAAAACCCTTGTCTAGCAAAAAGTTATCGGTGATGGTATTGTAGATGAAATCCCGGCCTTCAACACCTATTTTTACATTGAACTTTGAAATCTTCAACTCTGCTTTTCCCATAACACCCAACCTTCAATATCTATAATATCCAGTGATTGATAAAAGCTTTTCTTATTATACGGTGACATTCCGTAAAAGTGCGGATATCCTTTTTCATACATCAGTCCCGAGATTTTTTGCAGCAGGGCTGTACCAATATTTCTGTTTCTGTAATCCTCCCTGATATAGATAAGATTGAGAAATCCGGCATTTTGATATATTGTTGCGACAAGGACACCTATCAACTGCCCCGCCGATTTTGCACAGAGAGTGACAGTGTCATCCATAAGCCACTGCTTCTTATCTCCAAGCTTTGGATTTTTCTTCTGCCTGATAAATACTTCCTGTATATCCCCTATAAATTCCTGCGAATCAGTAAGTTCAGCGATTGTGATGTCCTCGTTCACTGAGTACTCAAGCTTTTGGGGTTGAAACTGATAAAAAAATCCGACATCAACCTTTTTGCATTTCAAGTACTGATTCAGTTTGATTTTATTACTGCACAGGTAGAGGTTCGATCTGTTATATATGATATTCAGCAAGTCTGTGTGTTGGTCCAGTTGATTGCTTTTGCATACCAAGTTGGATTTTTTGTTTTTCTCATCACCTGTCATCAATACAAAAATGTTTTTATCCTCGGACACATATATTTCATTCTCATAGGGCAAAGAAACTTCCCGGATGGCAGCACATGAAGAAATGCCAAAACAATCCAGCAAGCCGGATTTTTCAATCATCCTTTCAGTCATCTGCAACCTCCACATATTCAATACACATTTTATAGGCAATGCGTATCAATTTATTAATCAACATACTGAATGTTTTCTCCTTATCTATAGTAGCGTGTTTTTCCTGAGAACTGTCTTTTTTCCGAATACGCCCTACCATGTTTGACAATTTCCCGATATATACCATAATGCAACCATATAACCGGTATCTGAATGTATCCATATTCAAACAGGTGTTTTTAAATTCGGCACAAACCATTTTACCAAGGATATTGTCAGTGTCTATCCACTTGCACTTTGTCCAGAGATTACAGTTATCCCCCCGTTCCAATACCCTGTTATTATTCTTTTTGATACACCGATGCACACTCACACCGTAATCATCATAGAATGCGATTACATCCCCATTATGAATATCATCCAAATGATTAAACTCAATGTAGATATTCGTATTGCTCCGCAGGAGTGGGGACATACTGGAGCCTGTTGTCATCAAATCAATTACTTCTTTTTTATCTTTTGCCTCTTTTAAGGCAACTTGTCTATATTTAAAATCTTGTGTTAGCAAACTATCACCTCATAATCATAGATGTTACCGGGTTAACATCTATGCTAAATGATCTAGCAGCCCTGCCAGCAGTTAGAACACATATGTACAGGCTGTACTAAACCTAAAATATCTCTTTTTGAACCAGCATTAACGATGATTGGTTTCACTTTTTTAGCTTTGTTTTTCATATTATCCCTCCTTTCTTGTCTATTGATTATTGGTTAATATATTAATAACCCGGCATATTAATATCGCAAGTTATACTATCGCTAGCTTTGCCATAATAAATGTTTAAACCAGTGCTTTCTCAGCTCGCAATAATAATCAGTAACATTAATTTCTTTATGATCTAAATACGAAAGAACCATGCAGCCACCACCGCACATATGCCGCCATATACATGATGCACATTCAGGTATGATATTGATGCGTTCACGGCTGTTTTTACGCATCATACACATCATGTCGCTTTCTAGGGCTTCCTTTAGTGTCATGTTCCTTATATTCCCGATCTTGAAATATTCATCGCAGCAAATTTCGCACGGGTAGATGGTTCCGTCGGAGGTGATATGGATATTCCCTGCGAGAGGGCAACAATCCCATCTGTAGCCAACACGGTTTATATCCAGCATGGAAGGCAGATCCCCAAGGATTTGGATTCTCTTTGACAGTTTCTTTAATAATACCTGGAAGTCAAAGAGCTGATGATGATCTAGTCGCAGACTACTCTTGTTCTTATCACCTCTGCCCTGCGGGGTGTATGTACAGACATGAATTGCACGTATACCCAGTTCCCTGCATTGTTCTACATAGTCTTCAAACGTGTGGACATTCAACTTTGTAGGCGTAAAGGACAGTCTCACCCTGCATCCAACCTCAACAAGATTGCAGATGCCCTCCATAGTTTTGTCAAATGTATGCTCACCACGGATTTTTTCATGGATCTCTTTGTCAAAAGACTCAAGGCTAACCTGCACAGTCGTTCTTCTGGCTTTTTTAATTTCTCTGGCTGTACCGATATCTACAAGTGTTGCATTTGTTAACAGCGAGCATCGGTAGCCCTCTTCAGAAAATTTGTGAAGCAGGGGTATAACATCAGGGCGCATGAGTGGTTCTCCGCCACTCAACGCCACTATGGAAGGAGGAGAGAGCTGATGTACGATATCTATTATCTCATCTGTCGTAAGTTCGTTCTTCTGTATATCGGCGGCACTCAAATAGCAATGCTTGCACCGCAGATTGCATTGTGACGTTGTTTCTAAGAAAATACCACCGATTTTTAGCTCTTTATTTGTCTGCTCGCCACATGTTTTTTCATCGGTAACAATAAAGCTTTCTTTCAAGTTCTGTAAAAGCTCTAGGGCTACTCCAATATCATCCGTCTCATATCCGATGCCTTTCAACAGCAAAGAAATCTCTTCACCTGTCAGCACCCTATCTCTGGGAAACAGATTCAAGATGTCAAGGCCATCGGTATCAAGAACCGCCCAACCTACCGGATCAGCAGATACAACCAATACCCTGTCTTCTTGTTCCTTATTCTTGAACACCTGCATTTCTGAAGAAATAAAAAACGTTTCTTTTTTCATCTTATCACCACTCTAAATTAGAATTTTTCATGTTATGTACATTATTACTGTATTTTTTCAGTACAGTATCATCCCAAACCTGCATCTCTATATAATAGGGAATCTTTTTTTCACCAAAATTCCACCCGCATCTATCTATAACTTCATCAATTTCATAAATGGTATAAACTTTCCTTTTTGTAAAATGGTCATCTTTGCGCTTGAAGGCATGGAATGAATCACAGTAAGTAAATGTAATGGTCTTGGGATCAAACTCCGAAATAGGTATTTCCACAAAATTCCAATCAACGAACAACTCTCCTATGAAGTCATTTCTCCCAACTGTAAAATAAAACGCATTATTGCGTCTGGGTAGCCCTCCTTTTTTTATAAACATAGCTCTCATGTTTCTCTCGATCATTAATCTTTGCTTCATATAATACAGACGTTCAACTTCCGTTTTCATATTTTTGTGGTTTATCAGAATGGCATCTTGGTAAGGAATTTCTAAAATGCATGCGCAAGGACCATATTCCTTTTCATAATAATGGTAAGCATATAAGTCATTTATTTTCATAATTTGTACTTTCATTCCTCTATAGAAATACCTAAATCACTTGTTTTCTCATAGTAAATATTTATTGTAAATCATAAACGCAACATAATTTTTCAATTATTCTATATATGTAATTTTTCGATGTTATGAAAAAGATATCGTGCAACCATTATCATTTCTTTGGATTCTTTTCTTCTTAATAATGAGGTATTTAAATCTTTTATACGAATACGATCAAGAGCGTCTGCATCTTTAAATAAATCTAAAAGATATAGAGCGCTATCAATATCTGTAATTTGATAGTAGGTCACCACTTTTTTTGCATCGTCGTCTATGCTGTGATTCTCTATTATATATCTTACTATTCTAATAGTCTGTATTTGCTCGCCTTTTAATAATTCAAATTTTTCAACTTTTCTCCAACTACTCTTACCATGAGATTTATAATTTCCATCAAATTTTCGTCCTATATCATGGTATATAGATGCTAATGACAAAATGGATTTATTAATATCAGATTGATCACCAGATAAATACAATAAGCAATTGCTAAGTAACAATACTCTTTTCGCATGACATATCCCATGAATACCATTAGGATCTTTAAATAAACATAGATGTATTCTATCCATGAACGCCTTAATATACAGGTTATTTGCCAATACATTATTCAAAACTATAGGACAATCCTCTTCCATTGATTCCCTCACATAATAGACAAGATATGAGCATATATTACAAAATGTTTTAAAATTTATAAATTACACTGCTACCACTACACACGACAAGTTATTAAGTTATATACAACATTCTAGTAATCATCTGGAGTACTATACTATTTCATTTGTCTTTAACACAATCTCCAAAGCTACAATAATCCGCCTCATATCACCAAAACACATACGTTTTATTTCCGCGTGCCTTTTATGCCTGTCAATCTTCTTTATTACGCTTTTCCGGCCCTGCAACAGCCCAGAAGTAACAACTACCTTATCCCCTGCTATAAATCCTTCTGAATCTTCTACAATATAGTCGTCATTACAGAATCCTAACAGAAAACTCTTCTCATCATTGCGCAATTTCATATAGCTAATATTTTCACTTCCAAGTATTTTAAATATGCACTTTGAAAACCTCACATATTATATGTAAGATTTGCAAATGATCTTTCCTATAAAATTGAATCAGTGAAAACATATCCTGGAAACATTGGTTTAAGAAATTCTGAAGTAACCTTTGAATTCTTGAAAATCATTTTGACTTGGGGAATAAATGCTACAGACTCATCTTTATCAAATAACTTATTTAAAAAATTGCAGGCTGTTTGTTCACTACCCACTTTTACATTAAATACATACCAATTACTCATCAAACTCCTCCTCAAGACACAGCTTCGCTCATTCATTTATTTTAAAAATAAACTACGAGAGTATTTACTGTATTTTCCTTATCATCAGCTAACGAGGCTAAGCTACGATTATTGAACGATAAGTGCTTGTAAGAAGCTTGATATTATCAAACATTTGAACAATGTCATGTTTGGTAATCATATCATTTTCATATTAGCAGAAAATGTAACATATTTCAATAATTCTCTGGATATATTTTCTTTTTTTTGAATATGGTCTCTTTTTTATGCTATTAGCGACAAAAAAAGACTACATTCCAAGGATTTTTTGGACATAGCCTTATATACCGATTTATTGCTGTTTACCATATTTCTATCTGTACCTAGTAATAAACTTACCTATCCCCGGATCATAGTACCTCGCCCTCAAATAAATCGTGCCTGTTTCCTTATCGAAGTACTCCCCGCAATACCTGAACACGTTGGTATCATTCTGGTCAAGGTTCTTTTCATTATCAAAGGCATCATAATCGTAACTCTTGATAACATTTCCATCTGTTCCAGTTAATCGTACCACATCACCATGAGCATTGAAAAGCATGTACTTCCTGTTATTTCCTGTCCCATCTCACTATAGACTAAATTGCAGTTTAAGGCTGTCTAGTTTGGTGTACGATAGTATCTTTGGATACCACCATTTAAGAGATATACATAGTATCACCCTGAAGCAGGCTATTTTACAGCTGTTCAGGGTGATTTATACTGTGTATTATTGTTCAAGGATGTTCAAATTGTTAATTGGGTCAGGTTGCTCAATTGATATCATGTATGGCAAGGCTGGTATTCTGTACTATGTAAGGCTTCTGGCTATTATGTCCGATGTGATACCCTTGGTCTATTTTGTTTCCCAATATCATTCCCGGCGCGACATTTTCCTTTATTCTTCAATGCCTTTTACCATTTTTATGGATACCTTTACTCACTATTATTGATATATGTCCCCTGCAATGTCTCCACCTCTTTGCTTTTATATGCATCAACCACTTATCAACTGTAGTTTCTATAAATGTAAGCGCTAAATAAAACGGCGCATAACATTTTAGCCATCTATATGGGATAATATCTCCAAAAATATCTTTAGACTTTTTAGAGTTTTTCAACATCTGGTCAAAAAAGTCTGAACTGGCTAAAGGAGGCCATCCCAAATGGACAAAATCACAGACGCCAAAGCCGAATTCCGGCTAAGGCAGTGGACTCAAATCATCCAGACATGTCAGACTAGCGGCATGACAGTAGCGGGCTGGTGCAGGCAGAATAATATTAATCCAAAAACATATTACTACTGGCTCCGCAGGATTCGCTCCAAAGCATGTGAATCGAGAGAAATCATAACCCACGCCAATAACCAGCCGATTGTACCTGTGGCGTTCAAGCAAACAATGGTATCGGCAGCTATCACTATCCACTTGACTTCTGTTTCCGTTGATATTCATAACGGAGCTTCCAGGGATACAATTGAGGCCGTTATGGCAGCTTTGAAAAACATATGTTAGGCGATATATCCAGAGCAGAAGATATTTACATTGTCTGTGGATATTCCGACATGCGCAAGTCAATCGACGGATTTGCTGCTATTATAAAGGGAACCTTTGGTATGGATCCATTCTCTCCAAGTTTGTTTTTGTTCTGTGGAAAAAGAAGAGATCGGCTCAAAGCCCTCTACTGGGAGGGTGATGGTTTTGTCCTGCTATACAAGCGTCTGGAAAACGGGAGTTTTAAATGGCCCCGTACACCGGAACAGGTAAGGCAGCTTACCCAGCAGGAATTCCGGTGGCTTATGGAAGGGCTGACAATCGATCAGCCGAAGGCTATCCGTGGAGCGAAACCAGGTGAAATCTACTGATAGAAAAAATGCCTAAAAACCTTCATTTTACTGTATTTTAGCTGGATTTCCCAATCGATATATGGTACAATATATGTATGCAAAAGATCGATTTTACAGGGCTTTCGCCAGATCAAACTGAATATGTTTCCTCTCTGGAAAAGACGGTGGAAAACCAACAGATTCGTATTGAATAACTCACAGAGCTTCTTGCCAAATTACAAAAAGCTGTATATGGTCAATCCAGCGAAAAGCGGCGTTATGTTTTTGGTGAAGAAAGCGATCAGATTTCTCTTTTCAATGAAGCGGAAGTTGAAGCCGGAAACAAGGCCGAAGAGCCTACTGTACAGACCATAGTGGCGGCATATGCCAGAAAACCCAAGCGAACCAAGGAAGAACTGGCTGAGTCGGTACCCGTGGTGGAGGTTGTTTGTGACCTGGATGAAGACAAACGTACCTGCGGTATATGTAATGCGGAACTTCGGTATTTGGGCAAAGAACATGTTCGGGATGAACTGGAGATCATACCTGCTCAAGTACGTTTGTTGAGGTATATCCGCTTTAATTACGTATGTACAGTGTGCGAAGATGAAACAGGAGATGCCAACATTGTCAAAGCTCTGGTTCCAGCACCAGTGATGAAGCGTAGTCTTGCTTCTGCGTCAACCGTAGCCTACGTCATGTATCAGAAATATGCAAATGGAATGCCTTTATACCGGCAGGAAAAAGACTGGGCCAACCAAGGAGTGACACTTTCCAGAGCCACTCTGGCCAACTGGATTATACGACCAAGCCACGAATGGCTGGAGCCGATGTACAATACCATCAAGAAGAATCTGATTACCGAACCGCTGATCCATGTGGATGAAAGCGTCTTACAAGTTTTAAAAGAGCCCGGCCGTAAAGCAACAACAGAATCACGAATGTGGGTCTACACTTCAGGTCGAAGTCCGACTCCAGCTATTTTATTTGAATACCAGCCGACACGATCCGGACAACACGCCCGAAGGTTTCTGGAGGGTTTTTCAGGTTACCTTCAAACAGATGGCTATAGTGGCTATAATGCAGTACCTGATGTCATACATTGTGGATGTTGGGCTCATTTGCAGCGCAAATTTGAAGAGGCAATCCCTGACGGAGTTGATGCAAAAAGTTCCAAGGCGGCTATTGGATATGATTATTGCAATCGTTTATTTGACATGGAAAAGAAATGGGTGGAATTATCTGCTGAAGAGCGGCATGAAGAGCGGCGAAAGCACGCAAGACCTCTGCTTGATGAGTTCTGGCAATGGGTATTACTTTTAAATCCGCTGCAAAACTCCAGTTTGGGAAAAGCAGTTACATATGCATCAAATCAAAAGGAGCCGTTGAGCAATTTTCTGATGGATGGGCGTATTGAAATTTCAAACAATAGAGCTGAAAACGCCATCCGTCCTTATGTTACAGGCAGGAAGAACTGGTTATTCGCCGACACAGCCCGCGGTGCCAAAGCCAGTGCCATTGTCTACAGCATGATTGAGTCTGCGAAAGCTAATCATCTCAATCCATATATGTACTTAGTGTATTTATTGTCCAAGCTTCCAAGCATAAAGGAATTAACTCACGAATCTATGACACCTTTTCTACCATGGTCGCCTGACTTGCCATCTTGGTGTCGTAATAATTCAACCAAGGCACCCCAAGATTAAGCGCTTACCTTACATTCAGGAATTTGGCATATAAACTGGGAGCCTCCGGCAATTTAGTAAAGAAAAAGCCCTGACAGAGTACTCTATCAAGGCTATAGTTATTCATTTACTTGAAATCCCTACTTGAAAGATAAAATCTTGGCGGAAAGAGTCTAGGTATACTATCAGCTCTTTTTATTGGATACACAATATCCCAGCTATCTGCAATAAGTAACTTCTCAGAATCATTCTCTTCGGTAGGATTATCATTTTTAACAAGCCGACCTCTTATTACAAATGTATTTGTTTCATAAAGCATTATTTCTTCACTTAATTCTTGGTCTGGTGATTTACCAGTAATTGATATAAATTCATTTTCACCAATAGAGATTACCTTTTTATCATTATATCCAACTACCATCCACCTAGCACCTGTTACTTGAGTATACTCACATATTACAGTCACCTTCCCGTAAGGCACTCCACTACTTGTTTCTCCTTTGGAAGTATTAAAAGTTGCTAACTTTACTGGTTTTCCTGAAAGGGCTAATAAAGTAACCCCTCTTATAAGCAAGACAACTAATAGAATAACAACTATCTTATTGATTTTCATAAATTTACCTCACGTTATATTTTAACTTGGACTTTAACTTGGTACCAAAGTAAGCTTAATCATAAATTCCACTGTAAAACGTTCTCCATTTAACTCCTGGGTTTGCAACAGGATAGTTCAAAGACCCGTTTTTATCAAAGTTAATTCCTTTTTTTCTCCTTAAGTAGTCTTTAAACTTCCATAACAATCCGTAGCCATCATTAATAAGATTATAGTTTGTTTTACCGTCTACTACTGCACTAGCCGTTCCACCAACCCAATTTACCCAGTATTGTGCGAAGCTCTTATTGCCACCAGTACCCGTATTACACGAATAAAACTTAGTAAATACATCACTAGCAAAAGCATTTTTGTTTAAATCCATTATATCTAGTGTATCAAAATTCATCTTACCTAGACCATAGTCTAGTGCTATATATCCTTTTTTCGCATGACTAAAGAAAGTAATATCTGTAATTTTATTTTCAGTCTTATTTCTATCCTTGCCGTCATTTATGTAACTCACTAAATCATCTTCATTTTCTATAAGCTTTAATTGAATACCTAAGTCATCTGCTGTTTGTTGTATCAATTCTATATCCTTATCACTATACCCGTAATTTACCAATAACCATGTGATATCAGTTTCTCCATTCTCTTGCCAATCTTTAGCTTGTTTTATAGCAGGTTCTATAAAGTTTCGGGCTGCATAGTTATCATTATGGTTACCACTTATTATGATTGCTTCCAATCCAAAAGGGTCAATAAACATAATAGGATTGTTATTGGAATATGTGTACCAGTTCAACCCTGCCCCAATTGGGTCTTCAGGTATAAACCTACCTATCCCCGGGTTATAGTACCTCGCCCTCAAATAAATCGTCCCTGTTTCCTTATCGAAGTATTCCCCGCAATACCTGAACACATTGGTATCATTCTGGTCAAGGTTCTTTTCATTACCAAAGGCATCATAATCGTAACTCTTGATAACATTTCCATCTGTTCCAGTTAATTGTACCACATCACCATGAGCATTGAAAAGCATGTACTTCCTGTTATT